>JBFKMJ010000047.1:0-7794 GCA_041629915.1 Gallionella sp. | reverse complement strand
GCGGGCTTTTTGGTTGCAGTTTTCTTCGCGACAGGCTTTTTGGCTGCGACTTTTTTCACTGCGGGCTTTTTGGCTGCAGTTTTCTTCGCGACTGGCTTCTTGGCTGCGGCTTTATTCACTGCGGGTTTTTTGGCTGCGGGCGTCTTTGCTTTTGTGTTGGATGTTACCATTTTCATTCTCCATAAAAATTTAGAACATTCACTACTACAGCTAACTGCACACCCAAACGCCCTGTGTTTAGCGAAAGACGCTTGCGGCATCGGCACTCTATCGACGTTTAAAAAAACGTGCAACAAAATTCATGAAAATAGTTTGTGGAAATTGCAACATTCACGAAATCATTTTTTCGTTTGCATACAATTGTTGCACCCTTTCACGTTCGCGAACCAGATGCATGGCATTGCCATCCACCATCACTTCGGCAGCACGCGGTCGGGTGTTGTAATTGGAACTCATGCTCATTCCGTATGCGCCGGCGGAAAGCACAGCCAGCAAGGATTGAGGAGCGATTGCCAGTTTGCGTGCATGGCCGATGAAGTCGCCTGTTTCGCAGATCGGGCCGACCACCTCGTAGGTTTGTGTTGCGTGATTGTCGCGCTGCACCGGCAATATTTCATGATACGCATCGTACAGGGCGGGTCGCATCAGATCGTTCATCGCCGCATCCACGATAGCGAAATTCTTTTCTTCACCATGCTTGAGATATTCGACACTCGTCAGCAATACACCGGCATTGCCGGCCAGCACGCGACCCGGTTCGAGTATCAGTTTTTCACTGCGCCCGCCAAGCGCATCCAGCAACGCGGTCACATATTCAACAATTGCCGGTAACGTCTCGTCCTTGTAGCGGATGCCCAGACCGCCGCCGAGATCGATGTGATCAAGCCGAATACCTTCACTCGCCAGCGCATCCACCAGTGCCAGCACCTTTTCCGTTGCCGCGGTAAACGGGCTGATTTCGGTGAGTTGTGAACCGATGTGGCAATCTACTCCGGTGATGTGCAGATGCGGCAGTGCCTGCGCCCTGCGATACAGCGCCAGCGCGTCGCCGTAGGCTACACCGAACTTGTTCTGCCTGAGGCCGGTGGAGATGTAGGGGTGGGTCTTCGCGTCCACGTCGGGATTTACCCGCAGACTGACCGGCGCAATTCTGGCCATGCTGCCCGCCACTTCGTTGAGCCGTTCCAGCTCGACCGCCGACTCGACGTTGAAGCACAGGATGCCTGCCTCCAATGCCATGCGCATCTCGGCAACACTCTTGCCTACGCCGGAGAACACCACCTTGCGCGCATCGCCACCCGCCGCCAGCACGCGCTGCAATTCTCCGCCGGACACGATGTCGAAACCCGCGCCAAGGCGCGCGAACACATCAAGAATTGCCAGGTTGGAGTTCGCCTTTACCGCATAGCAGATCAGATGGTCGCGTTCACGCAGCGCGTCTGTAAACTGGTTGTAACGATCGGTCAATGCAGCGCGTGAATAGACATAGCAGGGGGTGCCAAACTGCGCGGCGATGTCTGCCAGCGGCACTTGCTCAGCATGCAGGGCGTCGTTTCGATATTGGAAACAGTCAGTCATGGCTGACTGCCTGGTTGAGCGAAAGGCGGGGCGGAGGCGGGAAGGGTCAGCGCTCCCTTGTGACCGCAGCCTTGCAATAGCAAAGCAAAAACCAGGATAATTGCCGGACGCATTTTGCACCCCAGATGAATTTGATGACGCGGATTATAAGGGCTGAACATGACTGAAGGCGAATTCAACCGGTTGGCCGATGCCGCGCTGGCGCACATCGAAGCGGTGATTGATGGCAGTGATGGCGATGCCGAGTGTAACCGCAGTGGCAACGTGCTCGAGATCGAGTTCGACAACGGCCAGAAGATCATCATTAACCGCCATGATGCAAATCAGGAGATCTGGATCGCAGCCAGGTCTGGCGGCTTTCATTATGCATGGCGGGACGGCGCTTGGCGCAGCCAGCGCGATGGCAGTGAGTTGTTCGACAGACTTGCCGGGCTATGCGCCGAGCAGGGTGAGCAGCTTGTCTTTTGACGATGTGTGGTGGCGCATGCAGTGAGCCGCTGCCCCGGTCGCATCAGGGCATGATCTCCACATACTCATAGACCTCGCAATCGCGCAAGGTCCTGCGCACATCCAGCGGCGCCTTGGCATACCAGGCATGCGGGTCGTGACGGTCTATTTCCTGTCCCAGAAATCTCACCAGATCACAGATCGGTTCGACGACACTGGTGCGGTAGCGTTCGTCGTTTTTCACATAGGCGAGATAGAGATTTTTCATGCAATTGCCCCGGCACCAGGGTTGCGCCTCGCACTGGTCGCACGGCATGTCGGGGTGCGGTTGCAGTGGACTCGGTTTGAGCCAGTTCGCGACCACGTCGCCCTGCAGCATCTCGGGCGCGTACATCATGTCGGGGCACGGGAAAATCTTGCCGTCCGGCATCACATTGAGAATATGGGTGGATACCCGGCACTGGGTTTTGCCGTGATAGAGCTCGGTCGCACGCGTCGGCAACACCTTGTTGCGCACGATGCCCATGATCGGAATGACCGGATACAGCGTTTCGCTGGAAAAGAATTTGTCAACCAGTTGCGTGATCACCGCTTTCTTCTTCTCGATGGCGGCGGGGGTATAGGTGCCTTCTCCGGCAACAAACTGGAAATACACGTAATCGAAAGTGTCCGCCAGCTCATCCAGCTCCTCGAAGGAGGTCTCCTCGCTGCTCCAGGTCACGCGTGCCGTGAAGGTGCCCGCCATGCGGTCGCGTACCGCCCGGGTATTTCTGACCACCTGCCGATACACGCCGCGTCCGCGGAAACCGTCGGTAATGGCCTCGCCGCCGTCTATGGAAAGCAGAATGTTGGAAAGATTCGCCAGAACATTGTCGGGCAGGTTGTCCAGGAGCGTGCCATTGGTCTGGAGCTGAAAACGGAAGGTGGGGTAGCGCGCCATGACTTCCCTGATGAAACCGAGGTTCAGGGTCGGTTCGCCGCCATAGAAAGTGACGTAGACTTCGTACCCGGAAAGATGTTTACCGATGAAGGCGTCCAGCATATCGGTGGTATAGGAAACCTTGCCTTGCGAACCGACCATGTCGCCGACGCCGAGTGAGCAATAGGAGCATTTCAGATTGCACGTCAGTGTGGTGAGCAACTGCAGCTCCACACGGTTGCCCACGATAGGCGGCATATCCGGAGCAGTTTCAGTAAGTTCCAGGGGATGGGATGAGGAGAACGTTATGGACATGGCTAAACTGTGTTTCGAATTGAAATGATATTCAAGTATGCAATTCAGGATTGCTGCCCGATAAACGGCTGCAGAAGCGTTCAGGGCGTTTTTATATTTTGTCTTTCCCTGTAACGGACGCTACGGAACAGCGCTGGCGATTATCCCGGATTGGATGACAAAAATAAACGCCAGGTTCGAAAAATCAGGGCAGCTTGCCCGCTGCGACCATGCGGTTGATCAGTGTGTTGGGGGAGAGCCAGATGACCAGGTCGTCGAAGTCGGATGCGGGGGTGTGGCTGACGAATACCCGGTTGCTGTCGGTGTTGGCCTGCTCATCGGATCCGGTTGGGCCGACTCCGCCATTCCTGCCGGTAGAGTAGATGACCACCGGAACGCCGGGGTCGGAGGTGAGTGCATTGCCGGTTCCACAACTTGAGCCGCTGAATCCGGCGGCGCTGGCGCTCAGGCAGGTGAGCAGGTTCGGCGCGAGAGCGGAAATTCCTGTTGTGCTCATGCCATCTGTTTTTGTGAAAGCGTTGCTGTTGGACTGGGTCACGGCATAGCGGATGGGATTGCCCCACGCGTCGATGGCAAGTCCTTGCGCATTCACCGAGGTGATGCCGAGTGTGGCAGCGGGCGCGTAGCCGTTGTAGAAATTGGAGCAGTTTCCGTTGGCGGCGTTGCCGCCGACAGCAAAGCTTTCGGTGCCGTTGCTGGTGGAGGTGGCGGGGCAGGGCAGTCGGCCATTGATGATGGCATAGCCGGTCAATGCCTGCTGAATCTCACTCAGTTGTTTGCGCGTTTCATTGATGTGTTGTGACTCCATTTGTGCGGACAAGGTGGATAGCAGCCCCCCCAGCAACAATCCCACGATTGCAAGCACGATCGCCATCTCCACCAGCGTGAAGCCGGCTTGACAGGAAGGGCCTGAAATCGAATCGTCTCTTCTATTCATTTGCAGTTTACCTTGCCGTCCAGGCACAACACATGGTCATTGACGGACTGATAGGCGGCATCCGTGATGCGGTGGGTCTGGTAAGGCTGTGTGGAGTCGTTCATGGGCAGCAGGTTGTTGCCTTCGAGGTAATCGCCGATGTTGCCGGTGGACCGATTCGCCGTCAGCTTTTTTCCGGCAACGGCGACGATTGCGCGATAGTTGCCCGAACCGGCGGGGCTGTGACCGCCACCTTCCACGCTCAGGCAGTTGCCGCAGCCTGGCCCGCTGTTTTTCGGTCGATAGCCGTGGGCGACCTGGTAGAACACCATGTCTTTCCAGTGATTCCATTGTGCGGACGAGAACAGCGTGCAGCTCGCAGGCCAGGTGTTGGCCATGCCGGAAGCCTGGGAAAATGTAGCTGTCATTGCATTGGTGAATGCGTTGGCCGCATCGATGATGTCCTGCTGCACGGCGGCAATTGCAGCGGCGCTGGAATAGGTGCGCAGGTTGTCCCTTGCATCATCCGCTGCGTCCTCCAGATCATCGGCCGGATTCTCCAGGGGCGTGTGATCATAGTGGTCGCCGACATCGTCGGCGGCGTCTTCCGCGGCAGACGCCTTGCTTCTCATGATGAGGAGGTTGCTGTATGTTTTCGAGGCGGCAAACACCGACAATGCTGACCACAGCTCGTCAAACCTGGATTGCATCGTGGTAATCCTGGAAGGGGTCGACACGAGCTGCACGCTCGGGCGTGTCGGTAGTCGCCCGAACAGCGTGTTGTATTCGCCCATGATCAACGGCGAGAAGGCGGTGGGGGTGGAAATGGGTACCGCCCAGGGATATTTGCCCCCGGAGCCGGCGGCATAGTCATCAAGGCATTTTTTCGCTTCGCGGGCAATGCGTTTCTGTATTGCAGACCAGATATCCTGGCGCGTGATGTACACGAACTGATCGTTGACGGAGACCGTGACGCTTCCATTGGCGTTGCGATGTTCGTGCGGAAGAATGAATTTTCCGGCCGCAATAGATGAGTTGTTGATGTTGTGTATCGTGTCGTTATCAAGATAGGCGGCGGGGGTGTAATTGCCACCGCAGATGGGGGCATGGGTGCCTGACCGCTCCTGAACGGGGTTGTTGGTGGTGGATACCGGCCCGGGCGCAATGACCACGGCGACAATTTCATCCGGCAAGATTTCGTTTCCGTCGGCGGAGTAGATCCTGAGTTTGCCCGGGTTGTCCCAGTTCATCGTGGCGCTTGTTTTGGGATTGTTCTTGTGGGTGCCGGAAACCGCGTACCACAGGCATTCTCCCGCATCGTCCCGGAGAACTGGCAGCCCCAGTGTCTTCCACGGCAGCCGGCCCAGGGTGTCGGCATCGGTAGTGCCGCAGGTTTCGGAAGAGCCTTCCGGGTTGCCGCCGGCTTCGCCATTCATGTCAGGGCAGGGGAGGTAACCGTGGGTTTCCCCGCTATGCGTGTCTCCGTAGGTGATGGCATAACCGATCAGCGCGTCCTTGGCCTGCGCCAGCGCGGCGGTGGTTTTTTCCTGCCGCGCGTTTTTCAGTGCGGTCGTGCTGAGTGTGCTGGCCAGTGTGGCGGCCGCACCCGTGACCACAATCACCATCATCAGGATTAATGCGGCGCCGCGTTGCCTGTGCGGGCGCGGGTCAAGGTTGCCAGTGTGTCGAGCGAGTAGCATGGTTCAGTCTTCGGGTTTTCCGGGATCCGGCGCCGCCGTTTCTGGGGGCGTGGGCGGATTAATCAGTATTTTCTGACCGACTTTTAGCCTGACCGGTTGCGATTGGCCGGGGATGGCGACCGGGATGCTTTCCGGCGCGTGTTCATCGCTTGCGCCGGCAATCTGCGCCACGCCATTGATCCAGACGGTGCGTTCGCCGCCGTGCCTTTGCACGATGCCGCTGACGCTCAGTACATGCGGTATATCAGGCCTGTCAACATCCGGTTTCTGGCCGGATTCAAGTTGCGCGCGTTGTTCGGGCGTAAAGAACAGGCGACCCAGTTCGGCCGCCCCGCAGAAGGGGGTGAGGGTGAGCGCAAGGGCGATCAGACTCGTGTTGAGCGTCAGTTTCATTCGGGTACGTTCCGGTTTTTCAGAGTGATCCAGCCGCCGTTGCATTCCGCCTTGATCCGTATCGTGGCGCTTGCATCGGCGCCAGAGGCGGCGCGTTGCAGTGTGCAGCCTTCAGGCTGGTACCAGCCCTTGATCTGTCTGGTCAGGGCGGCAAAGAAGTCGGGCAGTTGTCCTTCATGCAGCAGATCGAGCTGCAGGCTGATTTCACTGTAGTAAATGTCAAAATTTCCCGTGTCCAATGGCGGTTGGGGCGCATATATTTTTTGCGGCGCGATGGTGTAGCTGAAGTCGGTCACCAGGTTTTGCTGGCGGATTGCTTCCAGGCCTTCCATCCAGTCGAGGCGTTTATCGTCGCCGATGACCTTGTTTTCGATTAATGAGCCATATTCATTGGCGTAGATACCCATGTTTTCCTGGTCCTGATATGCGGTCGCCAGACGATTACGCGCATCATTGAGCATGTTTTGTGCACTGCGCCATTCCGCCTGCGTCTTTTCCGCATAATCGCCGCTGCTGTAAAAAATGATCGCGCTGAGCAGCAACGAGGCAGAAAACGCCAGAATATTCCAGCGCATCATGCGGAAATCTGATCCGGAGAACTTCATGATGACGGCCTTTTGGAAAGCTTCAGGGAGAAGTACAACGTGTTGTCATTCGATGTGCGCTGATCGCTAATGCTGCCGCTCGGGCTGACATCGAATGGCTTTGCCAGTGCCGTCACTTGATAACCCTGTGCGGATAATCCCTGCTGGAATCGATCCAGGTAGTTCAATGCGGCACGATAGTCGGTCAAGAAACCCAGCAGCTGCCCATCGAGGGTAATGACTTGCGCAGGGACGTCGGCAAGCGTGTTGGGCACCACCGGTTCGGCGGCGCTCGTGTGCCAGGAGATCATGCCGATCTCAATCTGGGGGTGGCGCTCAAGTACCGCGCTGATCGGCTGCAGAATGTCACCGGGTGTGTGTCTGTATTGACCGAGCTTGCGCATCATGGACACGCCTGTTTTCATGTCGGCCGCAGGCGCATAGGTGTTGGGAAAGGCCTGGGTAATCTTTTGTGTTTCATCAAGAGCGCGCTGCGCCTGTTCCTTGATGGACGCCACTTCCGATGCGTCGCTGCTGCTCTGCTGGAAATTGGCTACGCCCCAGAGCAGCATGCCGGAGAGCAGGATGCCGCTCGCCAGGTTGAGCGCATGCCTTAATTGCCATAGCGTGAAGTAGTGCGTGTGAGCCGCGTTCGCATAATGGGTCGGCGGCGGGGATGCCGCGAGCCGATGCAGGAATATCTGGCTTGCATCCGAGTCGGTGAAGCGATAATCAATCTTGTGCTGTCGCGCGATGTCAGCGAGATTGACGAAGTCGTAGCGCATGTCCGCGCTTCTGGGTAGCTGCATCTGCAGCTCGATCAGGTCGTTGCTATGGGCAAGCAGGCGCACATCCAGGGTTTGCCCCGACGGCAGCAGGCTCAGGTTTTTCAGGTACTGGTATGTGCGGGACAGCTCTGTTACCACGGCCTGCTGGAAGGTC
>JBFKMJ010000046.1:0-7797 GCA_041629915.1 Gallionella sp. | reverse complement strand
GTGCTGCAAATGGGCGGCCTGGTGGAAAACCAGATCAAGAGTGCGGTGGAGTCGCTGATAAGCGGCGATGTAGCCCTGATGACCCGGGTAATCCAGGATGACCACCGGGTCAATGCCATGGAGGTGAAAATAGACGAAAATTGCAGCCAGGTCATTGCCCGTCGCCAGCCGACGGCAGGGGATCTGCGTCTGATCATGGCCGTGGTCAAGACCATTACCGACCTGGAACGTATCGGCGATGAAGCCGAAAAAATCGCCCGCATGGCCAAGTTGTTGTCGCAAAAGAACACTATCAACCTGCCGCGATATCACGAAATCAAACATGCCGCCGATCTGGCGTTGCACATGTTGCGCCAGGCGCTCGATGCCTTTGCCAGGCTGGATGTGGCGATGGCCGCGCAGGTGGTGCGCCAGGATGAAAAAGTTGACGAAGAATTCCGCGCCATCATGCGCTATCTCATCACCTTCATGATGGAAGACCCGCGCACCATCTCCACTTCCCTGGAAATCCTGTTCGTGGCAAAGGCGATCGAACGCATCGGTGACCATGCCAAGAACATGTCCGAATACGTTATCTACATGGTCAAGGGGCGCGATGTTCGGCATGTGACCGTAGACGAAATCGACCGCGAAATCCAGCAGTAGTGCATCACCAGCCCATCCTTGCCGCTGTTGATCTGGGATCAAACAGCTTTCGGCTGCAAATCGCACGAGCCGAGGGTGACCAGCTTTACATGCTGGACGGGTTGCGCGAACCGGTGCGCCTTGCCGCCGGACTCACCGCCGACAAATATCTCGATGCCGAAGCCCAACAGCGCGCCCTTGCCGCCCTGGGGCGATTTGCCGAACGTCTGCGCGATCTGCCGCGCGAGGCGGTGCGTGCAGTAGGCACCAATGCATTACGCGTGGCGAAAAACGCCGCTGACTTTATCCCGCAGGCCGAACATGTTCTGGGGTTTCCGATTGAGGTCATCGCCGGCATAGAAGAGGCCCGTCTGATCTACATCGGTGTCGCGCACGGCCTGCCGCAATCCGAAGACAACCGTCTGATCATGGATATTGGCGGCGGCTCGACCGAATTCATCATCGGCAGTGGCCTCAATCCGCAGAAACTGGAAAGCCTGTATATGGGCTGTGTCAGTTACAGCCTGCGCTTTTTTCCGGACGGGAAAATCACCAAGCAGAACCTCAAACAGGCCGAGTTTGCCGCACGCAATCAGCTGCAGGCCATTATGGTGGATTTCAACAGGGAGCAGTGGGCAACCGCCCTCGGTTCGTCCGGCTCGGCGCGGGTGTTATGCGATGTGCTGGAACTCAACGGCTACAGCAAGAACGGAATCACGCGCGAAGGACTGGAAACGCTGCGCACTTACCTGCTCAAGACCGGAGATGTGCATAAGCTGGATTTGCAGGGCCTGCGCCCGGACCGTGTGCCGGTTTTTTCCGGCGGCTTTGCCATCATGTACGCTGCTTTCTGCGAGCTGGGGATCGAACACATGCAACTCGCGCTTGGCGCGCTACGCGAGGGTGTGCTGCATGACCTGTGGGGGCGCTTCCACAACAACGACATGCGCGAAGTCACCGTGCAGCAATTCATGCGGCGCTATCGCGTTGATATCAGACAGGCAGAAAGGGTGACGAGCCTGGCAGGTCAATTTGCCCGGCAATTTCTTGATGATGAAATTGACGAGTCTGCGCTGCACCTGCTCAACTGGGCGGCCAATTTGCACGAGCTCGGCATCAGCGTCGCGCACAGCGGCTATCACAAGCATACTGCCTATATTCTCGCCAACGCCGACATGCCCGGTTTCTCAAAAAAAGAGCAGGCACGCCTCAGCCTGCTGACGCTGGCACAACGCGGCAATCTGGAGAAGCTGAAAGGCCAGCTGAAGAAAGCCGAAGATTGCGCGCTGGCCGCAAGTCTGCGCCTGGCCGTACTGCTTTACCGCAACCGCAGCAATATCACCCTGCCCACACTGCACGGACACTTCAGCGGCACCCGGTTCCGCCTTTCAATAGACGCAAACTGGCTGGCGCAAAACCCGCTCACCGAAGCGGCGCTACAGGAAGAAGTGCTGCAATGGGAAGTGCTCGGGTTGAGCATACTGATCGTGCCTGAATGAGGAACCGACCTGACCCGGCACAGTCTTGTTGTTGAACAACCGGAGCAATTCCACGATAATGTCCGCCCCCCTCATGAACGAATATCCCCCACCCCGGTTACGCCAAATGAAAAAAATGTTCACTCAAGTCGTGATATCCAGGAATTCAGCGCTTTCCTGCCGCAACACTGCATTGGCGCTACTGTGTTCGCTGACAGTATCGGCTTGCGACAACATACCCGCCCTCACGCCGTATGTATTCGACATGACGCGCCTCAATCAGGACGGCAGCGTGAATGACGGCAAGGACTACGCCAGTCATCCATGGGCATGCGTACTGGATAACAAATCCGGTTTGATCTGGGAAGTAAAAAAAACCGAGCCCGGCCTGCAAAACATGAACAACACTTACACCTGGTATGACCCGAACCAGGATACCAACGGCGGTTTTGCCGGCAAGGCCAATGGCGGGGTCTGCACCGGCAGCGAATGCGACACCACATCGTATGTCAAGGCAGTCAATGCGATAAAACTTTGCGGCCTGACGGACTGGCACCTTCCCAGCCGCTTTGAAATGGGCACCATTGTGGATGAAAGCGTGTTTTTTCCCGGCCCCACATCTCCCAAAGACTTCTTCCCCGAACCACTGGCAGGACAATTCTGGACCGACTCAACATTCAAGACGCGCCGCGCCAGCGCCTGGGCATGGCGTTTTGATTATGGCAGCGAATATATTACGGAAAAGAGCGACCCCCTCAACGTAAGGCTGATACACCTTGACCCGGCAAAGCCCCGGACAGAAGCATCCCCGGCGGAATAATCAGGGGCGCTATCAAGCCAGCAGATTGACCAACCCGTCCAGCCCGACAAAATTCAGGGCGTAACTGGCCTGTTCGCGCACCACCGGCTTGGCGTGGTAGGCAATACTGATGCCCGCCTGCTCCATCATTTTCAGGTCATTCGCACCATCGCCCATCGCGATGACCTGCTCCGGCCTGAGTCCCAGCTCCTCACGTATTTTCACCAGCCAATCGGCCTTGCCCTGTGCGTCGAATATCCTGCCGAGCACTTTGCCGGTCAGTTTCCCGTCAATGATTTCCAGCGTGTTGGCATGGGCAAAGTCGAGTTGCAATCTTGCCTTGATGCGCTCGGTGAAAAACACGAATCCGCCGGAAACCAGCATCGTCCTGATGCCGTGCTCCTTCAGTCTGGCCAGCATGATTTCGGCGCCGGGATTGAATTGCAGGCGTTCATCATAAACCCGCTGCAATGCACCTTCGTCCAGCCCCTCCAGCAAAGCCACACGGCGGCGCAGACTCTCGGCAAAGTCGAGCTCGCCGCGCATTGCCGCTTCGGTAATCGCCGCAACCTGCGGTTTGAGTCCCTGCATGTCGGCAATTTCATCGATGCACTCGATGGCAATCAGGGTTGAATCCATATCCATCACCAGCAGCCCGAAATCCTTCAGCGAGCGACCGCGCGGCACAAAACCGTAATCCAGTTGATGCTCGAAACAATAGGATGCAATTTCGGGATGCGCCTGCGCTTCGGGCAGGCGATATACATGTTCGGCAATCTGTTCACACGGTTTGCTCTGAGCCAATCCTGAAAGATGCTCCAGATACACGGCGGCAATCGGGTGTAGGGCTTGAATAATAAGATTCATGGGTTAGTGTCAGTTGAACAAGAATGATCGGAGGCCGCTTCGGCGGGTGGAATTATCCGTCATTTCGCACAAACTTTCCTGCCACGGAAAAAGATTAATACGGGCAGAGGCGGTAAACTACCCGAAATTCTTGTGTGACTATGGGAGAAATTCGATGAAGATTCTTGCGAGCTGTTTTGTCATTATCGCCACGCTATTTGCTTCAACGGCAGGGGCACGGCAAACCATCAACGGCTGCGAGATAAAAAAAAGAACCCGTTGCCCCGGTGTCAATCTTTCCGGCATGGATCTGACCCGGTCAAATCTGTCCAACTCAAACCTGTCCGGTGCTGACCTGTCCGGCGCCAATCTGAGTGGCGACCGGATTACGGAAGCCAATCTGACCGGAGCGAATTTATCCGGCGCCAATCTCTCGGGCGCCATCCTGTCAATCAGTTACATGAACAACGCGAACTTCTCACGCGCCAATCTTGCCAAGGCCGACCTGTCACAAACCACCTTGCCGGACGCCAACATCAGGGAAGCCAACCTGACCGGCACGAATTTGTCGATGGCCAATCTCAAGGGGGCCGACCTGACCGATGCGACTGCAAAGGGTGCAGTATTCATCATGGCCAACCTGGTCAACGCCAACCTGACCCGTGCCGACCTGACTGACGCCACGCTGGTCGGGGCCGATATGCGCGATGCAATTCTGGAAGGTGCAACATTTTGCAGAACCACCATGCCGGACAGAAGCATCAACAACAGCAGTTGTCCAAAATAACTGGCGCCCACGTCAAGAATGGCCCTGCTCCCTGCCCCTGTCTCCGCCAAAATGACAGAGCGCAAACTTCACCAACATGAGGCAACCTCCATAAAGGCTGTTCAGCCTGGCCCTTTCCTGTTGCTGCCCCTCAGGGTAGCTGCGTCGAATAAACCGGAGCCACAGCCGCCCCTTTGTAATCGACGATATAGCTGCTCGATATCTGACCTGAGGAAAGCACCGCGGTATCGGTCAGCGAAGTTGCACTGCCGTCGCCCGTCACGCGAATCTGTACCGTGGTCGGCAACCCGTTGTTGTTCCCGCTGAAACTGTGCGCTGAAAAAGTGTACAGCCCCACCGGAATCTGCGTGCCGGTCACGATGATATTTTCGATGCGCTGATTTGGCGCCACATCGATGATGCCACCCAAGTTATCGTGATCGAGCTGGGCGGTAGCGCCACCAATAGCCAGGACGGGGTTGCCGTAAAAGACGGTTCCACCAGTCGGCGTCAGCATGTGCAGATCGATGTCGGCATTGGTCAGCCAGACAATCTGGCCGCGAATTTCTCCGCTGCCGCCCACATTGACGAAGCCATCGGTCGGCAACAGCGGCAAGGGTGAAACATGGGCGAGCTGATCCGGGGTGGCCGTAGTGTCGGTGGGGCGGAACTGCTGGAGCGTAAGGCTCGACAGCGCCTCCAGCGCGCCCAGCGCCGGCGCCGGGCTGGCTGCTACGGCGATACCGGGTGTCGGCGTGGCGGTAGCAACTGGCGCGCCGTCACGCTTGATTTTGGCAAGAAAATTGGCGCGATCGATCAGTAAATCGGGCGGTCCTGGCAGCCGTTCGGGGCGACTCATGGCATCGGCGACAAAGAAGTATTCATCTGCGCCGAATTCATCGGTGCCGCTTTCATTGGTAATCCCGATGCGTCCATCGGTCACTCCGCCGTAAAGGCCGTTCTCCGGGGCGGCAGCGTCTTCACTGCCGCAATCGCCGTCACACAGACGCAACCGGTAGTGGGTGCCGCGGATACCGATAGTAGCCACCACGCCAGCCTTGACCGCATAGTTATCGCGCGCCTGCAATCCAATCACACCGGTCACGGTGCGAAAGGCGCCCTTGATGAGGGAAAACAGGGCGCGCCCCTCAGCCGGTTTTTCGCGGGTGAATTCATATTCGATGATCCTGAATTCGGTACCTGATGCCAGCGCGATGATGGACTCGTCGCTCATGCGCACCTGCGCGGCGCTTTCGGCAGCCACCTGAATGAGATCTCCCGCGCGCACGACGGTGCCACGAGACGCCGGCATGACCTTGCCATCACGCACCAGATTAACCTCGCCGATCGCTGCAATCACCTTGCCTTCGTCGGCAATCGCCGGCGTCATACCAATGCCGACTCCAATCACCAGAATTGCGGCAAGCAAGCCTGTCAGTTTTTTAATCATGATTCCTGTCTCCCCATTTTTCAGAGTTCGTAGCGCAACTTCAGCATGCCGTTGGCACGGTCGTATTTATAAAGAGGAATATTCGACTGGTTGTCGATGTAACCGATCTCACCCCGCAGGCTCAAACGTTGATCGGCCAGATAGGTGGCGCCAAGAGCCAGACTGCCATAGCGGTCGTCACGGGTGACGCCCAGCAGCGGATCATTCGCCTGGTAACCGCTTTCCTGATGCATCAAGGTCGCCGAAAGATTCCAGCGTGGCGCCGGCATAAAGGAGAAGCCAGCCGAAATACCCCACAGTTCACGCGAAAAATCGGGGCGGTTGCGGTCATTGCGCTCATCGCCGTAAGTCAGCGCCAGGGCCAGCGTCGGTCGCATGGCGCCACCGAACATGCGCCGATAGCCTGCACCGATACCGTAAAAATCGGCATCGCGCACACCGGCGCCGCTGGCGCCATACTCGAAACGGGCATACTGCAGGAACGCATTCAGCATGCCGCCGGGATGCAGGTCGGTGGCCCATTCACCGGCCAGCCCGGTAACGCCGCGGTAACGGTCATTTTCCAGCCAGAGCGTGTGGTGCGACGCTGTAGCGCGCCACAGCGTGCCGCCGCGGTTCAGGGACACGCCAGCATGTCCGCCCAGCCCACGCTGGTCGAAGGCGTAATCGTTGGCATGCAGGCGGGTATTGAAATCCACTCCACCGAAGACAGCAAGGCCGGGTTCCATGGTGCGGGTTCCCTGTGCACCGGCAGCCAAGTGTGTAAACGTATCGCCGGTCTTGGTCACGCTAGTCGGCAAAACCACTTGCCCGAATACCGGCAATGTCACCACCGACGCGCCGACCCCGCCATTGACGTTGCTGTCCACACCGATGCCCGCTTCCGCGTAAAGGCGCGCCCCCCCAGCCGCAGCAGACTCCCGGGTGCGTGCTGTTTCCAGCAATATCCGCGCCGCTGCAGCCGTTTCGTCGTCCGGTGCATCTGCGAGCAGCGCCTCCAGTTCGGCGCGCGCCCGCGTCGCCTCGCCGAGAATCAGATAACCGCGCGCCAGATGAAGCGCCACCTGAGCATCCCGTGGATAAGCCAACCTGGAACGCTCGAGTGCCAGCACTCCTTCGCCACCGCGCCCCGTCTCGATCGCCGCAATACCGAACAGCAGATCGAACTCGGCATCGCCCATGCGCTCGTCGTTTTGCCGGGCCGCCGCATAAGCGGCATCGAAAGCGCCGGCAGCCACTTTCTGCCGAAGATCTTCCAGCAAGTCGTCCGCCCACGCAGACGAGCAGAACGCGATGCAACAGATAGTCCATCCTGCCAGTTTCAATAGTTTCATGCCCGCCCCTTTCAGGTTTAGTTGATACCCTCAACAGCCAATGATAAACACTTTCGACGCTGGTGCTGCACGCAATTTCTTACCATCCAGATGATGGCAATCGTTGTTAAAGATTTTACTTCACCGTACAGGCATTACCATCCGACGAACCCAGGCCGCTGCCGGTTGCCTTGTTTGCGCTGATGGAAGTGGGCATGGTGACCTGAATTCCTTCGGAAGGCGGCACAAGCACCGGCGGCACAGTCGGGCCGGGCGTATAGCTGAATGCGCCAGCGGGGACTTCAACGGAGCCTGCTGCGTTGCTCACGATGGTCGTGCCCTGCGCGGTATCGGTATGCAACCCGTTCCCCGGCGGCTGACCGGAGACGGTCTGGATATTGGCACAGTCATTGTTGCACAGTAGCGCACCGAAGTGCGTACCGCGAATGCCGATAGTGGCCGTGGTGGTTTTCATCTGGAAACGCTCGGGATTGCGCTTGCCGATCATTCCGGTCACCGAG
>JBFKMJ010000045.1:0-7899 GCA_041629915.1 Gallionella sp. | reverse complement strand
TCGGCGTTGACCATCGCGATGGGCAAGGATATTTCCGGCAAGCCGGTGGTTGCCGACCTCGCCAAGATGCCGCATGTGCTGGTCGCGGGGACAACCGGTTCCGGCAAATCGGTGGCGATCAACGCGATGATCCTGAGCCTGCTGTACAAGACCACGCCGCAGCAGGTGCGCCTGCTGTTGATCGATCCCAAGATGCTTGAACTGTCGATGTATGAGGGGATCCCGCATCTGCTCGCACCGGTGGTCACCGTCATGCGTAAGGGCGCTTCGGGGCTTAACTGGTGTGTGCAGGAAATGGACCGGCGTTATCGGCTGATGTCCGCGTTGGGCGTGCGCAATATCGCCGGCTATAACCAGAAGTTGCGTGATGCAATCAAAGCGGGCGAACCGCTGACCAATCCGTTCACGCTAACGCCAGAGTCGCCGGAAGCGTTGGAGGAACTGCCGCTGATCGTGGTGTTCATCGACGAGCTCGCCGACCTGATGATGGTGGTGGGCAAGAAAATCGAGGAGCTGATCGCGCGTCTGGCGCAGAAGGCACGCGCCTCCGGCATCCATCTGGTGCTGGCCACGCAGCGCCCGTCGGTGGACGTGATTACCGGCCTCATCAAGGCCAACGTGCCGACGCGCGTGGCGTTCCAGGTATCCTCCCGCATCGACTCGCGCACCATTCTCGACCAGATGGGCGCGGAAGCGCTGCTCGGGCAGGGCGACATGCTCTATCTGCCACCGGGAACCGGTTATCCGCAGCGCGTGCATGGCGCGTTCGTGTCGGATCAGGAAGTGCATCGCGTCGCAGAACATCTCAAGGCCCAGGGTGAGCCGCAATATATTGAAGGCGTGCTGAATTCGTCGGAAGAAACGGAAGGCGGCAGCGAGAACGGTTCGACCCTGGATGCGGAGGCCGACCCGCTCTACGACCAGGCAGTGGAGATTGTTGTTAATTCGCGCCGCGCCTCGATATCACTGGTGCAGCGTCATCTGCGCATCGGCTACAACCGCGCCGCCAGACTGATCGAGCAAATGGAGGCAGCAGGCATCGTCAGCACGATGCAGGGCAATGGTAATCGCGAGGTGCTTGCGCCTGGAAGGCAGCAGGATTGAGGATTTGGGATTTGGGATCGAGGAAATAAATGAAAGTAGTTGTCGCCATCGTGCTGTTGTCACTCGCCTCGCTTCCTGCCCACGCCGGCGGCATCGACAAGCTGAAGGAATTTATCGCCGCGACCCGTTCCGCGCAGGCCGATTTCACGCAAGTGGTGCTGGACCAGAATGGCCAGCGCATCCAGAGCGCGTCCGGCCTCATGCAGTTCGAGCGTCCCGGCAAATTTCGCTGGACCTACCAGAAACCTTACGAGCAGATTATCGTCGGCGATGGTGAAAAATTCTGGCTGTATGACGCGGACCTTAACCAGGTGACAGTGAGAAAGCTCGACGCAGCGCTGGGCAGCAGCCCGGCCGCGTTGCTCTCCGGCAGCAACGAAATCGAGCGCGGCTTTGTTCTCAGGGAGAGCGGCAGCCAGGATGGGCTGGACTGGCTGCAGGCCATATCCAGAACGCAGGACAGTGGCTTCGACAGGATTCTCATGGCATTCAACGCGCAGGCCGAACTGGTCATCATGGAAATGGATGACCAGTTCGGTCACAAGACGGTATTGCGCTTTGCCAACCTGAAACGCAACCCCCAGCTTGCACCGTTGCTGTTCAGTTTTGTGCCGCCTGTGGGCGCGGACGTGCTGTCCGAATAGCCGTCGCTTCATGTCAACCGGCAGCTTGTTCGATTCACCGTCCCCCGTCGCACCGCTCGCTGAGCGGCTGCGCCCGAAGCATATCGATGAAGTCATCGGGCAGTCGCATCTGCTGGGCGGCGGCAAACCGTTGCGCCTTGCGTTCGAGTCCGGCAAGCTGCATTCGATGATCCTGTGGGGGCCGCCGGGCGTGGGCAAGACCACGCTGGCGCGGCTGATGGCTTCTGCTTTCGATGCCGAATTCGTGCCGTTGTCGGCGGTGCTCTCGGGCGTGAAGGACATTCGCGACGCCATCGCGCAGGCGCAACTCACCCTGCAGCAGAGCGGGCGCCACACCATCCTGTTCGTCGACGAAGTGCATCGCTTCAACAAATCCCAGCAGGATGCCTTCCTGCCTTTTGTCGAGCAGGGCCTGGTCACTTTCATCGGTGCGACAACCGAAAATCCTTCGTTCGAGGTGAATAGCGCGTTGCTGTCGCGGGCGCAGGTGTATGTGCTGCATGCGTTGTCGGTGGAAGAGCTGGCGACATTGTTCGAGCGCGCTCGCAGCGTAGCCCTGGCCGGTTTGCAGTTTGCCGATGAGGCGCGCGAGCGCATTATCGGCTATGCAGACGGCGATGCGCGCCGCTTGCTCAACGTGCTCGAGCAGCTACAGACCGCCGCGCAAACCGCGGAGGTGAGCAGCATAGACAGCACGTTTCTCGACAACACGCTGGCGCAGAACCTGCGCCGTTTCGACAAGGGCGGCGAGGCGTTTTATGACCAGATTTCCGCGCTGCACAAATCGGTGCGCGGCTCCAATCCCGATGCCGCGCTGTACTGGCTGGTGCGCATGCTGGACGGCGGCGCCGACCCGCGCTATCTGGCGCGGCGCATCGTGCGCATGGCGTGGGAGGACATTGGCCTGGCCGACCCGCGCGCGATCCAGCTGACGCAGGACGCCGCGCTGACCTACGAGCGGCTCGGCTCGCCGGAAGGCGAACTGGCGCTGGCGCAGGCTGTGCTGTATCTCGCTGTTGCGGCCAAGTCGAACGCGGGTTACGTCGCGTATAATGCCGCGCGCGCCTGGGTGGCTCAGGATGGCTCGCGCGAAGTGCCGTTGCATTTGCGCAATGCGCCGACAAAACTGATGAAACAGCTCGATTACGGCAAGGATTACCGCTATGCGCACGACGAAGAAAGTGGGTATGCGGCGGGGGAGAATTATTTCCCCGGTGATATGCCGCAGGTGAGCTTCTATCAGCCGACGGGTCGCGGGCTGGAAGCGAAAATCGCCGAGAAGCTGACGCGACTGCGCGAGCTGGACGCCCAGGCGGGTGACCCGGACAAGAAACAGGAAAGCTAGAGAGAAGCAATGTGTAATGATGCAATTTACAGCTCAGTCGAGCGGGTAGTGAAGCAGCGCCTGAAGCATGAGGCGCCGCGCTGCCTGGATATCGGTGCAGGCAGCGGCGACCTGCTCGCCCTGTTGCGCCAGACCTGGCCGGCCATGCAGGCCGAAGCCTGCGATTACCATATCGAACGCTTCGCGCTCAAGGATGTGCCGATTACGCAGCTCGATCTCAATACCCATCCGCTGCCGTATCCCGATGCCAGCTTCGATCTGGTGACCTGCTCCGAAGTGCTGGAACATGTCGAGAATTACCGTGCCGTGTTGCGCGAAATCCGGCGCGTACTGAAACCCGGCGGGCTGATGGTGGTCACCACGCCCAACGTGCTCAACATGAAATCGCGCCTGCGTTACCTGGTGTGCGGCTTTGCCAACCTGTTCGGCCCGCTGCCGGTGAAGAACCAGGACCGCTTCGCCACCAGCGGGCATGTCACGCCGATCCCGTATTTCTATCTGGCGCACGCCATGCTGGATTGCGATTTTCACAGCCTACAACTGGATACCGACAAACAGCAAAGCAGCTCGCGGCTGCTGGACATTTTGTTCGCGCCGCTGGTGTGGTTTGGCTGGCGCCATTTCCTGCGCCTGGAGCGCAACCGCTACCGCACGCTGGGCAAGGAAAATGAGCCTTATGTGGCGCAACACAATTCGCAAACCATCCGGCTGGGGCGTACCATCGTCGTCTCCGCCTTCAAGTAAGGAAGTGCAGCATGTTGGACATCCAGGTATTACGTAACGATTTGACCCAGGTCGCCGCCCGTCTCGCGACACGCGGCTTTACGCTTGATACGGCGCTCTTTGAACAACTGGAAAGCGAGCGCAAGACCATCCAGACGCACACGCAGGAGTTGCAGGCCAAACGCAACAGCACATCCAGATTGATCGGGCAGGCCAAAGCCAGGGGCGAGGACATCTCGGCCATCATGGCCGAAGTCGCGAATCTCGGAGACGGACTCAAGCAGCTCGAAACGCGTTTGAGCGAGGTGCAACAGGAGTTGAATGCGTTTCTTGCCGTGATTCCCAACATGCCGCATGACGGGGTGCCAGTCGGCAAATCTGAAGCCGACAATCTGGAGGTGCGCAAGGTCGGCAATGTGCCGCAATTCGATTTCGAGGTGCGGGATCATGTCAGCATCGGCGAAGGGCTGGGGCTGGATTTTGATACCGCCGCGAAGATCAGCGGCTCGCGCTTCTCGCTGCTGAAAGGCCCGCTGGCGCGGCTGCATCGCGCGCTGGCGCAGTTCATGCTGGACATGCATACCGACCGGCACGGCTATACCGAAACCTATGTGCCGTATATCGTCAACGCCGATTCGATGCGCGGTACCGGCCAGCTGCCGAAATTTGAGGAAGACCTGTTCCGCGTGCCGCGTGTGATGGGCGAAGAAGGCGAGCAGAATTTTTACCTGATTCCCACCGCCGAAGTGCCGGTCACCAATATGGTGCGCGATTCCATCGTGCCGCTGGAGCAGCTGCCGCTGAAGTACGTCGCGCACACGCCGTGCTTCCGGAGCGAGGCGGGTTCCTACGGGCGCGATACGCGCGGCATGATCCGCCAGCACCAGTTCGACAAGGTGGAGTTGGTGCAGATCGTGCATCCGGAAAAATCCCACGAGGGTCTGGAGGAATTGCTCGGCCATGCCGAGGTGATTTTGCAGCAGCTCGGTCTGTCGTATCGCGTAGTGAGGCTGTGCACGGGTGACATGGGATTTTCCGCCGCGCTGACCTATGATATCGAGGTATGGCTGCCGGCGCAGAATACCTACCGCGAGATTTCTTCCTGCTCCAACTTCGAGGCGTTCCAGGCGCGCAGGATGCAGGCGCGTTTCCGCAATGCGCAGGGCAAACCGGAACTGCTGCACACGCTGAATGGCTCCGGCCTTGCGGTGGGGCGAACACTGGTTGCTGTTTTAGAGAATTATCAGCAAGCAGATGGCAGCGTGATGATTCCCGAAGTATTGCGCCCTTACATGGGGGGCATGGAAAAACTCTCCAGATGAGAATTGCCCACCTGCTCGGTATCGCAGGGGTCGAAGCGCATGAAACACCCGCAGCGCGGCTGTGGGCAAAACGGCTGGAATGGCCCATGGCGGCTGTCGTGCTGTGGATATTGCTGCAATGGTATCTGGAAGAATCCCATACGATTTCGCCCCTGTTTGCACGCGTCACCGACTGGATGGTGTGGCTGGCCTTCCTCATCGAAACTGTGCTGCTGGGTACGCTGGTCAGGAACAAGCGCACGTACTTGCTGCGCAACTGGATGAATCCGGCCATTGTTATCATCGGCTTTCCGTTGTTCTGGCAGCTCGCGCCGCTGATCGGGTTGCTGCGCGGCATTCGGCTGCTGCTGGTGTTGATGCTGCTGGTGCGCATTTCAAAGTCCATCCGCAAGCTGTTGGCGCGCCACCAGCTCGGCCATGTTCTGGTAGTGGCTTTTGTTACCATCATAATGTCCGGCGTGGTCATTTCGTACCTCGATCCTTCCATCGGGTCGATTTGGGACGGTATGTGGTGGGCATGGGTGACGATGGCCACGGTGGGTTATGGCGATGTGGTGCCGCACAGCGCAGCGGGGCGGTTGTTTGCCTCGCTGCTGATCATATTCGGGGTGGTGGTGCTTTCCATGCTGACGGCCAGTCTGGCGGCGTTCTTCATCGGCGGCGATGTCGAGAAAGTGGAGCGCGAGGAAAAGGAAGCCGACCGGACGCTCAAGGAAATATCCGCGCGGCTGGAGCGCATCGAACGGTTGCTGGGAGAGCGGCCAGACGCGCAACGCACAGAGCGCGATTAATCCAGCAGTTTTTCCGGTGGGTTCAGCAGTTGATATGAAACCTCGCCCGAGTAGACGGAATGCTGTGAGGGTTCCAGCCATTTGAGCATGTCGTAATAGCTGCGTATGCTCTCGACCAGTATCACCGCCTCGCCACCGCGCGCATAGCCGTGTTTCAGGGTTTCGTAATAACCCGGACGATTCAGTAGCGGCATCCATTTTTTCACGTCCATCCAGCTGTCAGGATCCCTTCCGGCGCGCTGGGTCAGGATGCGCGCATCTTCCAGGTGGCCGAAGCCCTGGTTGTAGGCAGCCAAAGCCAGCCAGGTACGATCCGGTTCGCGGATGCGGGCAGGCATCTGCTCCTTGAGCAGTGCCAGATATTTTGCGCCGGCAAGAATGCTTTCGCGTGGATCCAGCCGGTTGTTGACCTTCATCCGGTCGGCAGTCTCCTCGGTCAGCATCATCATGCCGCGCACATTGGTGAAGGAGGTTGCAAGCGGATCCCATTGGGATTCCTGGTAAGCCAGCGCAGCCAGCAGCCGCCAGTCTTCCTCGACCAGTTCGGCGGCTTCCTCGAAAATGGTACGATATTTCGGCAGAATCTTCCTGACATTGGTGATGAAGGAAGCCGCATCCATTGGTTTCAAACGTCCACTGTGCCCATAGTAGCGTTCCTGCAGGCGATTCAGCGTACCATCCTCGCGCAGGCCGTCAAAAAATTCCTGCACTTTCCTCAATAATTCAGGATCGGCATCACCGGGGAGGGCCCACGCAAGAACGGAAGGCGTGCCAATTTCGAACGCCACAGCCAGGTTTGAATAATAGTTGCGCGCGTCGGCAAATTGCAGTTCGTTTGCCACAGTGCAATCGAGCACGCCTTCATCGACATCACGCAACAAATCTTTCGCGATCGCGCCGCGGCGAACCTGCCAGTGCAGCCCGGGTGAATTCTTGTGTGCCTCCCTGAGCGCGATTTCCTGGGCCGACCCGGTTGGAACCATCAATCGTTTGTCGGTCAGATCACCCACCTCTTGCGGAAGCTTGACATCGCGATTGCAAATCACCAGCTCGCGCACGCTCTGGTAGCCGGGGCCGAAAAGCAGCGCGGAATGGTCGGGGTCGCTGCGGAGTGAGGTGGCGGCAAGATGCGCCTTGTGTTTGCGCAACGCGCGGCGGATTTTATCCCGCGGCATCGGAATGATTTTAACTGAAGCATGCAGCTGGTCGGCAAACAATTGCACCAGTTCGCGCTCGAATTCCACGCCTGACCCCTGTGCGGCATTCGACACGATAATCACCACTTTTCCGGCGTCCCAAGCGGGCGGTTTTTGGTCGCACGCGGCCAGCAGCACACTCGCGCTGACCAGTAGTATTTGCAGACACCGGGTCGAATTCCGCATGCAGGCATTCTGCACGAAAATGAAGGTTGCTGGTAGAATGCGCGCCCTTGCAGCAAAATCTGGCGTGTCAGAGCGTATACGGAGAGGTGTCAGAGAGGTCGAATGTACCGGACTCGAAATCCGGTGTGGCGTTATGCGTCACCGTGGGTTCGAATCCCACCCTCTCCGCCAAATAAAAAACCGTCCCCTGAGGGCGGTTTTTTATTTGGTTGAATAGGTGTGTGGGCGAGGTCGTCCGGGTTCGACAACATGCCGCACAGCGGCTTGTTGCGGCGCAGGCTAACGTGAGCTTGCAAACGTTAAGCCGCAAAGTGGCGGCCGAAGCCACCAGCCGCTCGCGCAGGATGCCCACAGGGCAGTCCCGAATGGAATGAGGGACGAGGCTTTCGCGGAGGCAACGCGAAAGTCGAGCAATCCCACCCTCTCCGCCAGGTCAATATTCAGATTGACCCTATAAAGTCTGGCAAATCCTGGATGTTGCCAAGAGAACCGTTTTTAATCACCGGCCGTGCGCTCCGCAGCGCGCACCGTATTGGCCACCAGCATGGTGATGGTCATCGGGCCGACGCCGCCGGGAACCGGGGTGAT
>JBFKMJ010000044.1:0-8027 GCA_041629915.1 Gallionella sp. | reverse complement strand
TTTTTTGTGGTGATGTATTCCATTTCATCGGTGAACGAAGCCAAATATAAAGTGGTCAGCGACTCCTTGAACGTCGCCTTTGACGGCAAGACGAAAACCGGTTCCGATATGCAGCGCAGGCAGCAGGGCAACTCACTGGTGGACAAGCACACGGCGCGTCTGGGTGAACAGCAGCGCGACATACAGGAGCGCATGAAGAAAATCGCCGGCGGGTTGGGGCAGGTTTTGGCGCCGATGGTTAACCGGGGTGAAGTGAGCATCGTTCAAACCAGACGCGGCGTGGTCATAGATATCAGCGCGCATGCATTATTCGGGACTGGGGAGGCACTGCTGCAACTCGGATCGACCGAAGCACTGAAGCGGGTGGCGGCAGTGCTCGCCAAAGAGGAATATGCCATCGAGGTGGAGGGTCACACCGACGATATACCCATTGCCACGGCGCAATACCC
Organism: Gallionella sp.; assembly: GCA_041629915.1. Taxonomy (GTDB): domain Bacteria; phylum Pseudomonadota; class Gammaproteobacteria; order Burkholderiales; family Gallionellaceae; genus Gallionella. The sequence continues at coordinate 7,578 of JBFKMJ010000044.1, read as the reverse complement.
CTCCAATTGGGAACTCTCGTCTGCACGTGCCAGCAGCGTGGTAAAGATGCTGGTTGATCATGGCGTCCCGGCAAAACGCATGGCTGTGGTGGGATTGGCTTCGAATCAGCCGGTGGCGCCGAACAACAGCCCTGAGAATCGTGCCCGGAACCGTCGTGTCATCATTACCCTGCTGTCACCGAATGCCGAACGGGGTATGGAAGCAGGAGACCCGAGTAATGGTAAATAACAAATTGGTGTCTGCGTTAGCCGCTTCCCAGCGATCTGCCGCTTCCCAGCGACAGGTTCTGCTGGCCGTCCGGACCATAAATATTGGCCTTGTTCACTGAGCTGTTCAGTACGGTCAGTAATTGCTGATTGTGGCGCAGTTTCATCTGAATCAGTTCGCCATTGGTGCGGTTAATCTGTTGAGCGCGCTCCGCCAGGGCGCGAATTTCCTGCCACACAGCCAGACTCTGCGGGCCATGCACCGTCAGCCATGCATGGATAGCATCGACGGAGAGTTCCGGAATGTTATTTCGCAACAGGCTGCGGCGTGCTTCGGCGAGTTTATTAAGGCGCAGCGCATCGATGGATTTCTGCTCGGACACTGCGGGCAGTCGGTCGGTGCTGTTCTCCACAAGCATACCCTGTTCGCGTTCCAGCAATGCAATGAAGTTCACCAATGCCGAGTGTTCGGCAGTCAGGGCGGAAAAAATCTCGGAGGGATGGTTATGGCTCAAATCGCACTTGCCCGGTTTTGTTTCAGTGGAATTATTTCCTGTCTCCAACCAGGTCGCGCACCGTTTCGAGCAGACGGTCGGCAACAACTTCGGTGTTGACCTTGAAGCGCCCGTCGCTGATGGCCTGTTTGATTTCCGCCACCTTTGCCGCATCGACAACCGGGCTGTTTGCCATGCTGTTTTCCATGCTTTGCAACTGTGTCGCCGTGGAACCAAGCGAAACATTGGTGCTGCCGGATTGCTGAAGGGCAGGGGAGAGATTGGATTTTTCCTTCGCGACGGCGGGCGCTGCCCCTTCGCCAGTCAGGTTGACGGGTAACGGCTTGCCTGGTTTGTCAATTTTCATGGTCATCCTCATCGGCCTGTTGGTACTTAACTCTTGTCGGTGTCAGCACTATATCGGCAAGAACCTGAAGAACTTTAGAACAGCCTGCCGTCTTTATAGCGCAAGCAGCATGCAGACACAACACCCGGTCCGTCAGGAGTCGATTTCCACCACGCCGCTGGTGCGTGCAATGCCGCCAATGACACGTCCCGAACCAACCCGTACGCGCACGGCCTGCCCCTCGCCGGCATTATTCATGGCCACCCCCTCGCCGTGTATGCTGAAGCCGTTGCCCTGCACGGCAAGTTGCACGACCTGTCCCTGCGTCACACTGTATGGCGGACGCAGCATGCCTTCACGCAATACCTGTCCGGCGGCGATACCGTAACGCAACACTTGCCCGAGTGCCTGTCTTGAGTCTGTGAGCCCCTCGATCCGTGAAGCCTCTACCGTTTGGCTGGTAATGTCCTCATTTCTCAGCGTGTGTCCCGATGGCAGCTGCCTCGCGCTGATCAGCAAGTCGAGTCTGATCCTGACATGCACCGGAACAAAAATACTCCAACCGTTTTCTTTCATGCAGCGCACGCCTACAGAAGTCTTGCCGATGAGCTGGCTGCCGGCAGGCTGGAAGGCTTCAATCCTGCTGCAGGCCGACAGCCTGATGCGCTGATCTATATTTTCAATCCGGTAGGAGGCATTTCCGGGCAGGGAGGCGGTTTGTTGACGCACAAAGTCGGCAACGACATTCATGATCTGCGTGTGATCCTGCACGACAGGAGGGGAGTCATCAGGCTGCGACGTGGAAGGAGTCGCCCCATTCATCACGGGCAACGCCGACGCAGTCGCGTATCCCAGCAGCATAAAGGCGCATAAGAGCAATTTTTTCATGGTGCCTGGTGTGCGCCTCGCAGGTAGTTGGGGGAAGGTGAATCCGGCCTTTGCTGTCACGGCTTGGAAGGCAGACCGCTCCACAATTCGCGGATATCGTGAATGCCCCAGACTTCGGGGTCTTCGTGCGAAGTGATTTTGTCCGTGCAATCGTGTGCTGACAGATCCAGTATCTCCGGGGGAATGCGTCCATTCTGTTTGATGGAATAAAACACTTTCACCTTGGGCGTGAGCAATGATTTTTCGGTCGGTTCGATGACAACGCCAAGACGATCGGATTCCAGTCTGACCAGCGAGCCGATCGGATAAATACCGATACTCTTGACGAAGGCATGAAAAACCAGGGGGTCAAAATGCCCATTGCTCCATTCTGCCATCTTGCGTATGGATTCGGCGGGCTCCCAGCCTTTCTTGTAAGGACGATCGGAGGTGATTGCGTCATATACATCGCAGACCGCCCCCATTTTGGCAAACAGGCTGATCTGCCCACTGGTCAACTTTTCAGGGTATCCGCTGCCATCCATTTTCTCGTGATGATGCAGGCAGACATCCAGCGCGATATCGTTGCCGCTGCTGCCTTCCTGCATGATTTTGTGTCCTTCGGCGGGATGGTTTTTGACTGCATCGAATTCTGCATCGGTCAATTTGCCCGGTTTGTTGAGTATCTCCAGCGGGATCATCATCTTGCCGATGTCGTGCAGCAGACCGGCCAGGCCGACCTGGCGTATTTGCGTTTCATCCAGTTTCAGTTGCCGCGCGAGGGATATCATCAGTGCGCATACTGCGACGGAATGCATGTAGGTGTAGTCGTCCTTGTTCTTCAGGCGGGCCAGGCCGATTAACGCGCCGGGATTGCGTGTCACCGACGAGGAAATTTCCTCGACGATGGGCATGGCATCGCTGGTGTCGAGGGCCTTGCCCATGCGGGTTTCCTGAAACATGGTAGTGATGGCCTGCTTGGCTCTGGCGCAAATCTCGATGGCGCGCATGGCCTCCTGGGGAAGATCAGTGCATGCGGTTAATTCGCAGGTCGAATCGGCTTGCGCAAGCATCTGCTCAACTTCTTCCGCAATAGCCTCTTTCTTTACGCCGTCCTCGACATCGAGCCCTTTGGATGTATCTATCCATGCTTCCCTGATTCCGGTGGACAAGATGGTTTTCAGGTCTTTGGGATTATCAAGGGTGAAGGAGCCACGCCAGAACGGGTGATCCATCCAGGAGCCGCACAACTCATGTACGTGCATTCCCAAACGTAGCTGCTCGACATGGATGCGTTTCAGCATGGTCGTTTCCGAAGGTTTGCCGGGGCGGATAGTACTTGAAAGTTTCATTCAGTCAAATATGTCGAAAGGTATAGGTTCGATTGCAAAAAACGGAAATGCGTCATCCGGAGTGTCTGAATTCTATACGGAAAGAACCGGAGGGAATAAGCCGGAATTGGGAGGTAAATACCCCGTTATTCGGCACATGACAAATCCGCGCGGCGTTCTAGTATGCCAATCATGTCATTGCCGATGAGCCATTTTCAGCAGGAGGGCAACATGATCAACAAACTGGATGATGCACTGCGTTTTCAGCAAACCGCGTTGAGTCTGCGCGCGGAGCGCCAGGAATTGCTGGCGTCCAATATCGCGAATGCGGATACACCGAACTACAAGGCAAGGGACGTTGATTTTGCCAGGGCGCTGCAGAACGCCCTGGCTGGCACGGCTGACGAATTGTCCGCGGTGAAAACCTCATCCATGCATCTGGAAAAAAATACCGGCGCGTTCATCATGGGTTCGCCGGTCATGTATCGCAAACCTGTGCAGCCGAGCGCGGACGGCAATACAGTGGACATGGATGTGGAGCGCGCACAATTTACCGATAACGCATTGCGCTATGAGGCCAGTGTGATGTTCGTCAATGCGAAACTCAAGGGAATACTTGCGGCGATACAGGGATGAGCGGAGTTTTGACACGAGAGATCTGCAACCAGGTATGAGCTTATAAATAGCTGGAGGAAATGGAACATGTCTTTGTTCAATGTTTTTAATGTGGCGGGTTCCGGAATGGCGGCGCAATCGCAACGCCTGAATGTGGTCGCCAGCAATCTGGCGAATGCCGACAGCACCACCAGTGCCAATGGCCAGCCGTACAAGGCCAAACAGGTGGTGTTCAGCGCAATGCCGGTGGAGGGAGGCGGCCAGGGTGTGAAGGTGACCGCGGTGGTTGAAGACAATGCACCGATGAAAATGGTCTATGACCCGAAACACCCGATGGCCGACGGTCAGGGCTATGTCGCCATGCCCAATGTGGATGTGGTGGGCGAGATGGTGAACATGATCTCCGCATCGCGCGCCTATCAGAACAATGTGGAAGTGATGAATACCTCGAAAACAATGCTGCTCAAGACGCTGACCATAGGTCAGTAATGTGACTCTCGTGTCCGTAACGAAAGGAATATATTCATGCTTAATGCCACAACAGATACCAGCTCGGCTGCAGCACTGTTTGCCTCATTCAACGCAGATGCCGGTTCAGCCACAAACGCCTCGGAGGCAGCAGAAACCCAGGATCGATTCCTGAAATTGCTGGTCACGCAAATGAAGAACCAGGATCCGCTCAATCCGATGGACAACGCTGAGGTCACCTCACAGATGGCGCAACTCAGTACCGTGACCGGTATCGACAAGCTGAATGTCACCCTGCAGGCGCTCAGCGACAGCATGCAATCCAACCAGTCACTGCAGGCGGCGGCCATGATAGGCCATGGCGTCCTGGTGCCGGGCGCGAACGTCGATCTGAATAACGGCGTGGGCTATGGCGGTATCGATATGGCGCAATCAGCGGACAGGCTCGACATTCTTATCCATGACCAGGCCGGCGCATTGGTGCGCAACTTCAGCCTGGGCGCGCAACCGGCCGGGCTGGTTAACTGGCAATGGGATGGCAGGGACAATTCGGGGAACAGCCTGGCAGAGGGCAGCTATACCTTTGCTGTTGACGCCGTGCAGGCAGGCAAGAAAGTGGATGCGACGGCATTGCAGTTCGGCCTGGTGAACGGTGTTACGCAGGGCACACAAGGGATTGCGTTAAGCGTCGGACAACAGGACGGCATTGCACTGTCACAGGTCAGGCAAATTCTTTAACAGACAGGCGGCAATTTGCAGGGGGCGCACGGCATACCCTGCCAGGATAACCACAAGGAGAGCACCATGAGTTTCCAGCAAGGATTGAGCGGATTGAACACGGCAGCCAAACAACTGGACGTGATTGGAAATAATGTGGCAAATGCCGGCACGGTTGGCTTCAAACAATCGCAGGCGCAATTTGCTGATCTCTATGCTGCCTCACTTTCCGGGGGAGGTGGGCTGCAGGTGGGCACCGGGGGCAAGATGATGACTGTCGCGCAACAGTTTACCCAGGGGAATGTCACCAATACCAACAACGCCATGGACACCGCCATCAGCGGAGCCGGTTTTTTCCGCATGGTTGACCAGAGTGGCGCCGTTTTATATAGCCGCAACGGGCAATTCCAGGTGGATAGCAATGGCTATATCGTTAACAATCAGGGGCATCAGGTTCAGGGTTATCAGGCCGCCGCCGGGGTGGTTACCGCCGTGCAGGGGTCCTTGATAATCGACCCCGCTCCCTTGAGCCCACGGCAGACTTCTGACCTTGCTGCCGGTGGTTTGCCGGTGGATGTCGGGCTCAATCTGGATTCGCGTGCCACTTTTCCCACCGGGTTGGTGCAGGGGAATGTGGCTGGAAACACGGCGGCCGGATTGACGATCACGGCAGCCGCCAACGATCAGCTGACGGTAACGGTGGACGGGAGTCTTTCCGGCACGGTCACCATTCCTGCTGCGGTTTACGCTTCGGCGGACAACCTGGCTGCTGCGGTGCAGGCCGCGGTCAATGCCGATGCGGCGCTCGTTGCGGCCGGAAAGTCAGTGACGGTGACTGCCGGCACGACCGGGATATTGACCATTACTTCAAATTCGGCTGGACCGGCCTCGTCCCTGGCCGTGGCCGATGTGGCGGCGGGAACCGCGGCAAACCTGCTGGGTGCCGCTCCGGTGACGACAGCAGGATCGGGCACGTTCAATCCGCTTGATCCGACCACCTACAACAACTCCACCTCCCTGACGGTTTATGACAGTCTGGGAACGAATCACATCGCCTCAATGTACTTCCAGAAGGCCGCTCCCAACACATGGAGCGCCTACCTTACCCTTGATGGCGCCTCGGTGCCGGCGGCCGGGACGGCCCTGACAACACTGACCTTCAATACGCTGGGGCAGTTAACCTCGCCTGCGGCCGCCCCCCCGCTGGCCTTCGGGCAGGCAACCTCGGCATCATTCACGCCGCTGGGTGCTGCGCCGATGACGCTGACCTTTGACTTTTCCCAGTCTTCCCAATATGGCGGAAATTTCGGGGTGAGCAGTCTGATTCAGGATGGTTATACAACCGGGCATCTGAACGGATTCAGCACCAGCGCGGACGGGACGATACTGGGGCGTTACTCGAATGGGCAGTCGCGTGCGCTGGGGCAGATATTGCTGGCGAGCTTTACCAATGCCCAGGGTTTGAAACCGGTCGGCGATAACGAATGGGTGGAAAGCACAGCTTCCGGCGGCGCACTGATCGGCGCGCCGGGAAGTGCGAGCCTGGGTTTGTTGCAGTCTTCCGCGGTCGAGGATTCCAACGTCGACCTGACTGCCGAACTGGTGAACATGATCACCGCGCAGCGCGTCTATCAGGCGAATGCGCAGACCATCAAGACGCAGGACCAGGTGCTGCAGACACTGGTGAATTTGCGATAGTGGTAAGTAGGAAGTAGGAAGTGGTTTTCCCACTCCCCACTGAGGTGCGCAGCACCGTCACACTTCCCACTGAGGCGCGTAGCGCCACTCCACTCACCGCTTTTAAGGAGAACTCATGGACAGATTGATCTACACCGCAATGACCGGCGCTTCGCATGTGTTGCAGCAGCAGGCAACGGTTTCGGAGAACCTGGCGAATGCCAATACACCGGGGTTTCGCGCCGCGCTGAATACTTTTCGCGCCGTACCGCTGGTGGGCGAGGGTTTGCCGACCCGCACGTTTGTGGTGGATTCGACGGCAGGGTCGGACTTTACGCCGGGTGTTCTGCAGCAAACCGGCCGCGATCTTGACGTGGCCGTCGATGGAGAGGGCTGGATTGCGGTGCAGGGCGCTGATGGCAAGGAAGCCTACACGCGCAACGGCAGTTTTCAGGTCACGCCCAACGGCGTGTTGCAAACCCGTACCGGCCTGAATGTGATGGGTGACGGCGGTCCGATTTCCATTCCGCCCGATACGGAAGTGACATTTGCCAGGGATGGCACGATTTCGACCGTTCCAACTGGTGACCAGGTCACCTCGGTGATAGTGCTGGGCAGACTGAAGCTGGTCAATCCGCCCGTCGAACAACTGGAGCGTGGCGGCGATGGTCTGTTTCGCTTACAGGATGGCGCACCCGCTGCTGCCGATGCAGATGTCAGTATCGCATCCGGCAGCCTGGAAGGCAGCAATGTGAATACCGTGGAAGCGATGGTGACCATGATTTCGCTGGCGCGCAAATTCGACATGCAGATGAAGATGCTGCAGAACGCGGACAGCAATGCGCGCCAGGCCAGT
>JBFKMJ010000043.1:0-8185 GCA_041629915.1 Gallionella sp. | reverse complement strand
GCGGTTGCCGAAAATGCATTTTCCGAAGTGAATGCCACCGCAATCTGCCCAGTGGCCGGGTGGCTGGTTGGCATCATTAATGTCGTGAATCACCTGACCTGGCATGCTTTGCAATCATTAATTCCTGGCCTGCCTGACCAACATCTCAAACTTTTCGCCTGGGTGGTCGTGCTGCTTAAATCAGGTGTTGTTGCCTATGCCTTTACACGATTTCAACTCGGCATTGTTTCGCTGGTCGAGCATCTTGGCTTGCGTCAAAGCGGGCCGAAAGGCATAAGCGCCTTTTCGAAGGGTTTTTTTCTGACGATACTCGTGCTTGCCGTTCCCTATTTGTATGCCACATACAAACTGCAGGGTCTGGACATGGAATCGGTGAAGAAACTTCCGGAAAAACTCGCCGAGTTGACCAACCCATGCACTCCAGAAATGCAGGCAATCGACTCTCTCAGGTCGGAGATTGATGCAGAACTGCTCAGGGCCGGCAATATGGCCAAACAACAGGTAAATGACGATGTCGAAAAGGGATTGGCCGTGCTGTTCGCAAATGTTGAGCGAGGAGTTGACGGTTATCTCGACTGGTATTTTTCGGTAGTTGGCGAATACCAGCGTTTGGGGACAGCTGTCGCCGGCGACTTGCCGGCCATGATGAATGCCCAACTTGAGCAGCGTCTGTTTCAGGATGGTGAATTCGCCGATCGGCTTGAACAGGTAAGCCAAGGCATCGCGGAAAAATCGGAAATGCAAATGTCCGGGCTGGCCAATCGTTTGGGTGCACAGATCAAATCTGGCGTAAGCGACAATCCCTGCAGGCTGGATATGCTCGATCTGTCAGCACTTGTCAATCTGGAACGAGATCGGCTCCGGGCGGCTACCGCAGCGGGCAGCGGAGTAGCCGCCGTTGCCGGTGCAAAACTGCTGGCCAAAAAAACTTCTGCTGCAATGGCTGGAAAAATTGCTTCAAAAAAGGTATTTCAAGCAGCCGCAGGTCTGGCCGGAAAGGTGTTGGCAAAGAAATCCACGTCAATTCTTATCGCCATGGGCACCGGGACAGCAGCCTGTGCCCCGGCCGGGCCATTTGCCCTGCTGTGTGGGGCAGTGGTTGGCGGTGTGACATGGTTTGCTGTTGATAAGGCTTTTATCAAAGTCGACGAGGTCCGGTTTCGTGAAGAAATGCGGGCAGAAATATTGGCCGGCATTGCTGCGCAGCGGAATGAGATTGCCAGCGGACTGAAGGCGTTGCATTACACTGCGATTGACAGTGAAATGCTGAAGATTCAGAACGCAGTGAGTCATATTTTTGTTCCCGTCAGGGATGGGCTTTAAGTAAAAAAGCCTGCATCGCTGCAGGCTTTTATTTTACTGGTGGGCCCTCGCGGACTTGAACCGCGGACCAAAGGATTATGAGTCCTCTGCTCTAACCAACTGAGCTAAGGGCCCGTAAAACTACCCTTCACTGTCGAGAAAACTTTTGAGCTTCTCCGAGCGTGACGGATGACGTAACTTGCGTAGTGCCTTGGCTTCTATTTGGCGTATACGTTCACGCGTGACGTCAAACTGTTTGCCGACTTCTTCCAGCGTATGGTCGGTGTTCATTTCGATACCGAAGCGCATCCGCAATACTTTGGCCTCACGCTGCGTCAGGCTGTCGAGAATGTCTGACGTTGCCCCGCGCAGACTATCGTAAACTGCGGCATCAACCGGTACGGTAGTATTCGAGTCCTCGATGAAATCGCCCAGATGCGAATCGTCGTCATCGCCCACGGGTGTTTCCATGGAGATGGGTTCTTTGGCTATTTTCAGAATCTTGTGGATTTTTTCTTCCGGCATTTCCATCTTGATAGCCAGCGTCGCTACATCCGGCTCCAGGCCGGTTTCCTGCATGATCTGCCGCGAGATACGGTTCATCTTGTTGATGGTCTCAATCATGTGTACCGGGATACGAATGGTGCGTGCCTGATCGGCAATGGAGCGCGTAATGGCCTGGCGGATCCACCAGGTTGCGTAAGTCGAAAATTTATATCCGCGCCGGTACTCGAATTTATCCACGGCCTTCATCAGGCCGATATTGCCTTCCTGAATCAGGTCAAGAAATTGCAGGCCGCGATTGGTGTATTTTTTGGCAATGGAAATGACCAAACGCAGGTTGGCCTCGATCATGTCGCGTTTGGCGCGGCGTGCCTTAGCCTCGCCGTTGGTCATCTGCTTGTTGATTTCCTTCAAATCACGGATCGGAATGCCTACACGACGCTCCAGATCCAGCAAGCATTGCTGTTGCTCAACGATGGCATGCTGGAAGCATTCCAGCGCTTCGCAGTAGGGCTTCTTCGATTTCAATTCCTGCACAACCCACTGCAAGTTATCTTCATTACCCGGGAAAACTTTGATGAAATGCGCACGCGGCATTCTGCTCTTGGTTACGCACATATCCTGAATGTTGCGCTCGCAGCGGCGCACTTCTTCAACCAGGCTGCGCATGGTGTCGCATAAGGCATCTACCTGTTTTGCGGAAAAACGGAAATTCATCAGCTCATCAGAAATGCCGGTCTGGAATTTGTCATATTGCTTGCTGCGGTAGCCGTATTTCTCGTAAGCCTTGCCCATCTTGGTGAAATAATTGGCGATCACGGCAAAACGGGCCAGCGCATCGGCCCTCAGCTTCGCCAGATTGGCGGCGGCGGCGGCGGCAGTTGCTTCTTCGTCTTCTTCTTCGTCTTCTGCGTCGTCTTCCCCATCAGATTCATTTGACGTGCTGCTGCTGTCTTCTGGTTCATCGTTGTCTTCTGTGTCGGCGGGCGATTCATCCTCGGTATCCACGAAGCCATCGATCAGCTCTTCAACGCGCATCTGATCATTTTCAATCTTCGCGGCCAGTGTCAGGATTTCAGCGATTGTCGCCGGACAGGCAGAAATTGCCTGAATCATATGCTTCAGGCCTTCTTCGATACGCTTGGCAATCTCAATTTCTTTTTCGCGAGTCAGCAGTTCCACCGTTCCCATTTCGCGCATGTACATGCGCACCGGGTCGGTGGTGCGGCCAAATTCGGAGTCCACTGTGGACAGGGCGGCTTCAGCTTCCTCCGCCGCATCCTCATCGGCAGCGGCAGGGGCACTGTCCGTCATGATCAGCGTTTCGGCATCGGGGGCAACGTCGCACACCGAAATTCCCATGTCGTTGATCATGCTTACCACGCCTTCGATCTGCTCAACTTCGAGCATGTCGGGCAAGTGGTCGTTGATTTCCGCAAAGGTCAGATAGCCACGCTCCTTGCCAAGCACGATCAGTGCCTTCAGGCGCGTGCGCCTTGCTTCTATGTCCTGCTGCTGGTCGACAACCGGCTGTTCGATAACGACAGCCTGTTTCTTGCTCTGTTTTTTCTTGCTTCTAGGCTTTGCCATATTCAGATTCCCAATTGCGTGATGCCGCGCAGAAAAGCGGCGAATTATACCCGATTTCATCAATCATTTCTTAATCTTGCCGGCAGCTAGCCGCGCTGCAGCAGATGCAGGTACTGCTCGCGTTCCGAATCATTCAGGCCGGACAAGCCGCCTTGCGCCAATTTAGCCTGCAATGCCTGAAATTGCTGTCGGCGCTGCTCCTCGCTGAATTTCCCCATCAGTCCGGTGAACTCCGCCGCCACATCGAAGTTGTCGCCCCAATTCAACATGTCCGCCCCAGCAGATGTCAGCGTTTTTTCATGCGCCGTGCCCTGAAGCAGTTGCATCAGCGCAGCACCGTTTATCTCGAAATCAGCTTCGCGCAATACATGAAGTATCGCTGTCACCGCTTCGGCTTCAGCCCCTTCGCCATACCAGTCGGTGTGGACTTGCATGCCCAGCGCGGGTTGCGAAATCAGACATTGCAGCAGCAAGCGATGCGCCGAGGGAGCTTTGCGCCCGGTTTTCTGGAAGGCCCGCGGTGCCGTTCGAGTGACCGGTTTGATTTCATAAAGCGCTTCCAGTTCCGCCTGGCTCACACCGGCAAGCGCCGCGACTTCCTTGCGCAGCAGCAGGGCCGTGGCTGGCGCGGTAATGGCGGTCAGCAGGGGTTTGGCGCGTTGCAGCAATTGGTTGCGCCCTTCCTGGGTGCGCAAATCCAGTTCCGCGCTGATTTCACGCAGCAGGTAGGCCGACAGCGGCATGGCTTCCTGCACGCGCTGTTCGAAGGCCTCCTTGCCGAACTCGCGAATGAAACTGTCGGGATCGTGCTCCATCGACAGAAATAGAAAACTGAGGCGCTTGCCATCCTGCAAATAGGGCAGTGCGTTTTCCAGCGCGCGCCAAGCCGCCTTTTGCCCGGCCTTGTCGCCGTCGAAACAGAAGACGACGTGCTCGCTGAGGCGCAGCAGTTTCTGCACGTGATACGGTGTGGTCGCCGTCCCCAGTGTCGCAACGGCATAGTCCACGCCGTGTTGCGCCAGCGCCACCACGTCCATGTAGCCTTCCACTACCAGCGCCCGCTGACCGCCACGAATCGCTTTTTGTGCCTGGAACAGCCCATACAACTCGCGGCCTTTCTCGAACAGCGGCGTTTCCGGAGAGTTGAGGTATTTGGGCTCGCCCCTGTCCAGCACGCGGCCACCGAAGCCGATGACCTGGCCGCGCACGTTGATGATGGGGAACATGATGCGGTCGCGGAAGCGGTCATAGCGCTTTCCTTCATCGCCAACGATGACCATGCCGGTTTCGGTCAATGTATCGCTCTGGTAATCCGGGAAGGCCGTGGCGAGGTTTTGCCACGCGTCCGGCGCATAGCCGAGGCCAAATCTGGCTGCAATTTCGCCGCTCAGCCCGCGTTGCTTGAGGTAATCGACGGCACGTGGGGATTGCCTGAGCTGCTCGCGATAGTAGCGTGTCGCGGTTTGCGTCACTTCATATAAATCGGGGGCGGCCTTTTGATACGTATCGCCTGCGGCGGAGCGTTCCCGGGGCACTTCCAGGCCAGCGTTGCGCGCCAATTCTTCAATTGCTTCAACAAAACCGAGTCCGGCGTGTTCCATGACAAAGCCGATCGCCGTGCCATGTGCGCCGCAACCGAAGCAATGGTAGAACTGCTTGGACTGGCTGACGGTAAAGGAGGGGGACTTTTCGTTGTGAAACGGACAGCAGGCGACGAAATTCGCCCCGGCTTTCTTGAGCGGCACATAGCGCTCAACCACATCCACGATATCGAGGCGATTGAGCAAGTCCTGAATGAAACTTCTTGGAATCAAGTCAGCACCCTGTTCATCCCGCCCGGTTGTGAGCTGGGAAATCGTTAATCGGGTTTGAGTTACCTGGCGAGTTGTGCCTTGATCAGCGCGGAAACCTTGCCCATGTCGGCGCGCCCGGCCAGTCTGGGTTTGATCAGCCCCATCACCTTGCCCATTTCCTGCGGGCTGGATGCACCGGTCGCGGCAATTGCCTCGGCCACCGCGGAGGCAATTTCGTCATCGCCGAGCTGCTGCGGCATGTAGTCCGCCAGCACGCTCATCTCGAACTTTTCGACATCCGCCAGCTCCTGGCGGCCTGCCGCTTCATACTGGCTGATGGAGTCGCGCCGCTGTTTGTTCATTTTTTCGATAATGGTAATCACGTCCGCGTCCGACAGCTCGATGCGTTCGTCCACCTCGCGCTGCTTTATCGCGGCCAGCAATAGGCGAATTGCCCCGAGGCGCGCCGTATCCTTGGCGCGCATCGCGGTTTTCATGTCTTCGGTGATTTGCTGCTTGAGACTCATGTTCAGAGTCGGTTGCGACCGCAGAGGGTGCGGTCTAGTACAGTTTTGGGGGAAGCGTTTGGCTGCGCAGACGCTTGTAGTGGCGCTTAACGGCGGCCGCCAGCTTGCGCTTACGCTCTGCAGTGGGTTTTTCGTAAAATTCGCGGGCGCGCAGATCGGTCAGCAGGCCGGTCTTTTCCACGGAACGCTTGAAGCGGCGCATCGCCACTTCGAACGGCTCATTCTCTTTAACTCGTACAGTCGTCATGAACAAACTACCTTCTACCAAAAAATTAAGGGCGCGATTCTAGCAAAACGTCCCGTGCTCCACAACTGCGATTTTATTCGAACGGTCTGGGGCGAGGAGTCTTGTTTGTGGACGGCGGCAGAATCGGCAACCTGAAATCGGACTGCGCGCCGGTGAGCGTTTTCAGGAAAGCGACAATTTTGCCGGTTTCATCCTTGCTGGGGCTGCGCCAGAGTTGCAGTCGCACCACTACGTGCGCCTTATACAGGGTCAATATGCCGAATTACCCATGTATTTTCGGTTATTTGACGCCAACTTTCCCGAAGCCGGCTCTTGCGGTGGCCATTGAAACCTCTTTTATTAGCGGTTTTTCCCCTCTTATCATCAAATCAGTCTATTCACGCTCGGCTACTCTGTGCGTGTCATGCGACCCGGATTTTCCATACGAGGCAACGAATGAATTTCACTCAGGTGGTGGATGGGGCCATTCGCCAAATTGGCTGGACTCGGGTCGGGCGCCTGTTTCGTGGCGCCAGGCTGGCGGAGCACGGATCATGTGCGACGCCATTGAGCATTACGACCGCACTGTTCATATAACCGACACCAAGCAAAATGCCAACGCTAACAAATCTTCCGTATCATATTTACGTCTTCGCAGCGATCCTCGGCGCGTTGCTGTTGCTGTTTCTGTTTTTCTTTTTTCTTCCGTCAATCATCGTTTCCAGCCGGTTGTCATCCGCAACCAGGAAGCTCGCCGCCCTGAAAGGCCGTCCTGGCGAAAGCCTCGATCATGTATTCAGGCATGCCGGTGTCCTCGAGCATCTCTGGCAGGAATATGCAGATACCCTGCACAAACAATCTGATACCGATCCGCTCACCGGCAAGCCTGTCGCACACATGCGCTCAACCATGCCGGCAGGCGTGATTTTCCGGCCTGAAATCATTGTCGATATACCGCTACGCGCCGACTTTTTCAAACACTTGCCCGGATTGTTTACCGGTGTCGGCATCATTGGAACGTTCTACGGACTTCTCATCGGTCTGCAGGCATTTGAGATTTCTGAAAATGCGATGGTTGTGCGCGAGAGCCTGAACAGGCTGCTGCATGGCGTATGGGAAGCGTTTCTGGTGTCGGCAGTGGCCATCACGTTTGCAATGGTTATCACGTTCATCGAGAAACTGGTAACCACCAGATTGAATGCCAGGGTCGAGAAGATTGTGCAGCTTCTCGATGCTCTCTTTGAAGGCGGTGCGAGTGAAGAGTATCTGGCACGGCTGGTCAAGGCATCGGAGTCGTCTTCCAGCCAGACCGCCAGCCTGTTCAAGGGAGAGCTCAGGCAAATGTTTGCCGAACTCTCGGAACAACAGATCGCGGCAGCCAACGCCGCCTCGGCCCTGCTCGGAGATCGCATCGTCAACAGTGTCGAAACAGGTCTGAAGGATCCGCTGGCGGAGATCGCCGAATCTTTCAGGAATATGCGCAACGATCAGGCGACCTCGGTGCAGACCCTGCTGACCAGTGTATTGCAGGCCTTCGGAGAACAGATGGAAGGGCTTTTCGGCAGCCAGATCACCGGTATCAACAGCCTGCAACGACAAACCATACAGGCGCTGCAGGCTGCTGTTGTTGCCATTGAGCAGATGGCGTCGAGCATGGATGAGGCAGGGCAACGGAATGCCGCGACGATGGCCGAACAGCTGGCCGATTCGATGGCGGCAGCGGAATCGCGCCAGCGCCTCATGAATGACCAGATGAGCGGGTTTATTGATCAATTGCGGCTGGTTGTTTCCAGCTCGCAGGGAGAAACGCAGACAAAGCTGCAGAACACGCTGAGCGACCTCTCCGATCACATGCGCATACTCATTGACGGGTTGAGCGCACAGGTTCAGCAATCTGCTGCTGCCAGCATCAAGCATCAGGAGGCGCTGAGCGAAACCAGCCAGGCAGTCGTGGGCCAGTTTGGCGACAAGGCCGAGATTCTGGTGGAGGATGTTAATCAAGTCGTCGCTGAAATGAAGTCCGCCGTGCTTGCCATGCGCGACACTACCGCGGACGCCTTTTCAAAGATGAATACCAGTGCGGACACATTGTCTCTTGCGGCCAGCGATTTCGCCGTAGCGGGTCAGGGCGTTACCGCCACACTGGAAAAGTCGTCGCAGGTGGCAACCCAGCTCTCCGCGGCATCGATGGGGTTGAGTGAAACGCTGGCGGATCACAAGTTGGCACGCGATTCGATGGCCGG
>JBFKMJ010000042.1:0-8355 GCA_041629915.1 Gallionella sp. | reverse complement strand
TCCTGACGAATGCGTTCGTCCCAGGAATCCTGCACCGTGGCATTCTGCATCGCGTCACGCAACCGCGCAGTGAGCTTCTGCTCGTATGCGGCAATCGCGGCGGGAACATGCGGCATCACACCGTTTCGCAGCGCTTCGATCTTCTCCACGCGCTGCAACAGGAACTCCTTGAGCTTTTCGCCTTCCCGCGCACGCGAAGCGGAGAACTCCTGCAACGCATCCTGCAGCAAGCCAAGCAAGGCGGTGCGCAATTCATCCGCCGAGGCAGCCATTGTTTCCAGCACGCCGTTCCAGCGCAATACATCGGCCACACCCAGGCTGCGCGCATCGGGCAGAACTGCCTGCACCTCACTGTTCCAGGCGGCAAGTTGCTGCAGCAAGTCGCGATTCAGTGCCGCGCCGCTTTGCCCGCTGCGCGCCGCGTAGTTGATGCGGCACTCCACCTTGCCGCGCTGCAGTTGCGCGGCAATCGCCTCGCGCAGGGAACCCTCAAGGCTGCGCAACTCATCCGGCATGCGCAACTGGATGTCGAGATAACGATGGTTGACGGCGCGCAGCTCCAGCGTCAGCGACCCGCTGTCGAGCTCCGCGCCAGTGTTGGCGTAACCGGTCATGCTTAGAATCATGGCAATGGCATCCGAATAAAAGACTGTGCTGGAGCGACGCATTATATTACGATTGCGGACTATGAATTTCTCGATACACCAGGCCAGCCATATCGGCAATCGCAAATATAACCAGGACCGTGTTGCCTACGCCTACAGCAACGATGCATTGATGCTCGTGCTGGCCGACGGCATGGGTGGGCATCTGCACGGGGAGCTGGCAGCCGGTTCGGCCATCGACACCTTTGTCGAGTCATTTGGCCAGTATGCGCAGACACCACCCGCGGATCCGCAGGAATTCCTGATGGATACCATGCGTCGCGCGCATGAGCGCATCATGAATTTCCCTCATGGTGAAACTGCCGGATTCCCCGGAACGACCTGCATCGCCGCCCTGATACAAAACGGGAAAATGTATTGTGGACACGCCGGTGATTCGCGCCTCTATGTGTTGCGCAATGGCAAGGTGCTATTCAAAACGCGCGATCATTCGATGGTACGCCAGTGGGTCGAGTGGGGCATCCTCTCCACGGAGGAAGCGCGCATTCATCCGCAACGCAACCAGATCACCAATTGCCTCGGCGGCACCGACAGCATATTCCACATTGACCCCGGCAAACCGGTCCGCCTGCGATCCGGCGACGTTGTATTGCTGGGTAGCGACGGCCTGTGGGGACCTTTCAGCGACCCGGAATTGGCCGAGGCATTCTCCTCAAGATCCGTTGCCGACGTGCTGGATAATCTGATTGCATGCGCGCTCGATCGCGAAGAAGGATGCTCCGATAACGTTACCGGCCTGGCAATCCGCTGGGGCGACAACGAAATCGCGCACGAAGCCACTGAACCGGTCAGTTGCATTCTTGAAATCGTTTAGGGTGGTAAAGAGTAGAACGGCACTCTTTGCCCCAGTGGCAAGCAGAAAACCCACTGACCACTTCCCACTTACCACTTAACAGGAACCACACCATGCGCCCCAGCTCCAGATCACCCAGCCAATTGCGTCAAATTCGCATCACCCGACATTACACCCGGCACGCCGAGGGATCGGTACTGATCGAGTGCGGCGACACCAAAGTCATCTGCACCGCCAGCGTCGGCGAAAAAGTGCCGCCGCACAAGAAAGGCAGCGGCGAAGGCTGGGTTACCGCCGAATACGGCATGCTGCCGCGCTCCACCAATGAGCGCATGGCGCGCGAAGCGGCCCGGGGCAAACAATCCGGCCGCACCCAGGAAATTCAGCGCCTGATCGGCCGCAGCCTGCGCGCGGTGGTCGATCTTGGCAAACTCGGCGAGCGCACCATTCAGATTGATTGCGACGTAATCCAGGCCGACGGTGGCACGCGTACCGCCAGCATCACCGGCGCGTTTGTCGCCCTGCACGATGCCATCACCGGTTTGATGGGCAAGGGTCTGGTCAAGGAGAATCCGCTCAAGGATTTCATCGCCGCAATATCGGTCGGCATCTACGCAGGCGTGCCGGTACTCGATCTGGATTACCTTGAGGATTCCGCCTGCGACACCGACATGAATGTGGTGATGCTGGGCAACGGGCACTTTGTCGAAGTGCAGGGCACGGCCGAAGGCCACCCCTTCACCCGCGCAGAAATGGATGAGTTGCTGGAACTGGCAAAGTCCGGCATCACACAATTGATCGAAATACAACGCGCTGCATTGGCAACCTGAGAATGCACGATTATCTTTCCGTTACACGCCCATGAAAAAGCTCGTCCTCGCCTCCAACAATCCCGGCAAGCTGCGCGAATTCCAGTTCCTGCTGCAGCCGCTCGGCATCGATGTTTTGACGCAGGCGCAACTCGGCATCGATGAAGCCGAAGAACCGCACCCCACTTTTATCGAAAATGCGCTCGCCAAGGCGCGCCATGTCAGCCGCTTGAGCGGCCTGCCCGCGCTGGCGGATGATTCCGGCATTTGCGTGGCAGCCCTGGACGGTGCCCCCGGTGTGCTATCCGCACGCTACGCGGGCGAACCGAAATCAGACCAGCGAAACAATGAAAAATTATTGCAGGTCATGCAGGGTGTGCCAGACCGCCGGGCACATTACTACTGCGTGCTGGTGTTGCTGCATCATGCCGATGACCCGCAACCGCTGCTTGCCGAAGGTGAATGGCATGGCGAAATTGCATTGCAGCCTGCGGGGGACGGGGGCTTCGGTTACGATCCACTGTTCCGGCTGGCGGAATTGAACAAGACCAGCGCGCAACTGGAACGCGAACAGAAACATGCCATCAGTCATCGCGGCAAGGCATTGCGGGTATTGCTGAAAAAGCTGCAAACAACACCTTAGGCTCTGCCTTCTCACTCCGGTGCGCAAAGCGCCTCACAGGGCACGCCGTCACCATTGCCGTCCATCGTTTCGACGCCGCAGTCTGCCAGGTAGTGCCGCGCCTCTTCACAGGAGGCCATTTCAGAACAGCGTGTTTTATTGCCACAGGCAGCTCCATCGGGTGCGATGCTCCGTGATGGTGCAGAAGCGCGAGGATGCTGCCTGCGCCACTTGACTGGTTCGATCGCCTCGTCCGCCCATAACCCGCGCCCGGCCTGCTGCGCGTCGCGCTGCAATGCCAATAAATCGTGCTTGCTGTCAAACCGTGAATACGCCCACGCCATGCCGTGTCCGACCTGCTCGTGGTTCACGTTGATTTCACCCAAAAACACATTTGCCACCAGCCGCCCGTAATCATCCACCGCGCGGCTCACCACCCGCACCTGTTTATCCATCACCAGTTCAGCCAGCGATTGCTGCGACGCGATGCCATAAGGCTGGTCTTTCTCGGGCGCATCAATCCCGGCAAGGCGCACCTTCACCGGCTTGCTGCCGCGCAATACCAGCAAGGTGTCACCATCCAGCACGGCGATGACCTTGCCGGCAAAGTCTGCCGCCTGCGTCCAGCCCGCCATGCAAAGCAGTATGGCGCAAGCCATGCAGCGCAGGGTTTTCGTCAAAGCAACGCGCTTTTGATGATTGCCATGCATAACAGGGCATAGCCGGCAGCGAGCAGATCATCGAACATCACCCCCAGTCCGCCGTGCCAGTTGGCGTCGAAATAACGGATTGGCTGCGGTTTGACGATATCGAAAAAGCGGAACAACGTGAATGCCAGCAACGCCCAATACCAGCCGGACGGCGTGAAGAACAGCACCACCATGAACGCCACAATCTCGTCCCACACGATGCCGCTGTAATCTTCGCGCCCCAGGGCTTTGCCGGTAATCCCACATATCCATACGCCCAGGGCAAATGCCAGAACCAGAAACAGCAACATCCCCAGATCGGTCAGGCGCAGCGAAAGTGCCCAATATAACGGGAACGCTACCAGCGTGCCGAACGTGCCGGGTGCCTTGCGCGCGAGCCCGCTGCCAAAACCAAATGACAGCAGGTGCGCCGGATGGCACAGCAGGAAGCGCCAGCCTGGTTTGACCAGCAGATCAACCGAAGTGGGCATAACCGCGTACCTCGATGTTGACTGGATTACCCGCCGCGTCGTGCACGATGCAGCCACGCTTGGCAACAATTTCACCGATGCGGGTCAGCGGCAGGCCGAGCCGCGCGGCCAAATCCGTCAATTCAGCATGGCACGCCACGGGCGCGGTGAAACACAACTCGTAATCGTCCCCGCCGGACAGGATGCATTGCCTTGCCAACGGCAGCGAATAATGGCCACGCAGAACCGGGGATGCCGGCAGCGCCGGAAAATAGAGCTGCGCGCCCAGTTGTGAAGCGTCCAGAATATGCCCGAGATCGGCGAGCAGGCCGTCAGAAATATCGATGGCGCTGTTGGCGATGCCGCGCAATGCCTGCCCCAGTGCCACGCGCGGTTGCGGCTGATGGAGGACTGTCGCGCAGGCGGCGAATTCAGTATCGGACAACTTGATGCGCCCCTGCAGATGTGCCAGCGCCAGCGCGGCATCGCCCAGATGGCCGGACACCCAGATTTCATCGCCGGCTTGCGCGCCGCTGCGACGCAAGGCCTGCCGGGCTGGCACTTCGCCGAAGATGGTCACGCACAGGTTGAGCGGCCCGCGCGTGGTGTCGCCGCCAATCAACTCCACCCCATGCTGCTGCGCCAGCGCGAAGAAACCGGCACTGAATTGCGCCAGCCATTCTTCATCCACAGTAAACATAAGTTCGCGCAGCGATTCGTTTGCCCCCTCTCCCTCTGGGGGAGGGTTGGGGTGGAGGCGTTCATGGCTTGTTTCTTTGCCTTGAACGAAGGGCAGTGCAATCGCCAGTGTCGCCCAGCGCGGCGCAGCGCCCATCGCCGCCATGTCGGACAGGTTCACCGCCAGCGTCTTGTGCCCCAGCAGGAACGGATCGGCATCGGGAAGAAAGTGTGTGCCGCTTACCAGCATGTCGCTGGATACTGCCAGCACATTGCCCTCGCTCACTTGCAGCAGCGCGGCATCGTCGCCCACGCCAAGCAGCGCGCCGGGCGTGGCGTGGGTGAAAAAACGCCGGATGAGATCGAATTCCGATGTGCTCATGTACAGCTCCGGGAAAGCTTTTATCCGCACAATCTGCGGACAAGGGTTCTAATCCTGTCTCGCGCTGACCTCGACCGCGCGCACCCGTGGTGCGAGCTTGTCCAGCACGCCGTTGACGTATTTATGGCCATCGGTACCGCCAAATGTCTTGGCCAGCTCAACCGCTTCGTTGATGACGACCTTGTAGGGTACTTCGAGGTGTTGCGACAGTTCAAACGCGCCCAGCAGCAGCACGGCGAGCTCCACCGGGCTGAGCTCGGCAAGCGGACGGTCGAGGCAGGGCGCGAGCAATGCTTCCAGCCCGGTATGCTGGCTCAGTGTGCCGCGTAACAATCTGGAGAACAGCTCCTTGTCGTAGCGCCCCAGATTCTTTTCATTCTGGATCTGTTTCTCGATCTGTGCCTCATCGCCGGCGGTGACGCGCCATTGATAAATGCCCTGCAGGGCCAGTTCGCGTGCGCGATGACGCGGGCTCCTGCTGCGGGCATGATGGGGTGCGCCGCCGATTGCGGCCTCGCTCATGCCAGGGCTTTCAGCAAATTGGCCATTTCGATGGCCACCAGCGCGGACTCACTACCCTTGACGTGCATGCGCTCAATCGCCTGTTCGTCGGTATCGGTGGTGAGTATCGCATTGGCAACCGGCACGCCGCACGCCAATTGCACTTCATTCACGCAGCGCGCAGACTCGTTTGATACGACCTCGAAATGGTAAGTGTCGCCGCGTATCACCGCACCCAGCGCAATCAGCGCGTCAAATTTTTCGCTCTCCGCCATCTGCAGCAGCACCAGCGGAATTTCCAGCGCGCCCGGCACGGTGGCCAGCAGGATGTCGGCTTCTGCGACACCCTGTTGCGCCAGTTGCGCGCGACAGGCGCCGAGCAGGCCTTCGCACACTTCTTCATTGAAACGGCTTTGCACGATGCCGATGCGCAGGCCGCTGCCGTCAAGATTCTTTTCCAGCTCTTTCATTGGGTCTTTTCCTTTATTCGTCAACGTGAATTTCGTGCAGCGACCGCCCGTACCCCTCGCCCCTGGGGAGAGGGGGAACGGGGGTGAGGGAAACGATCAGGGTGCAGACGATTCATCATTATGGGTGGCTTGCGCCATGATCGTTAGAGGCGTAACCAACCACTTCCAGGCCGAAGCCGGTCATGCTCGGCAGCTTGCGCGGCGTCGCCAGCAGGCGCATCTTGCCCACGCCGAGATCGCGCAGAATTTGCGCACCGATGCCGTAGCTGCGCGGGTCCCAGCGCAACACCGGATGGTCCTCCAGTGTCGCACAGGCACGTGTCAGCAAATCCTGCGAGGATTCACCGTGGTGCATCAACACCAGCACGCCGCAGGGAGACTGGCTGATTTTTTTCAGCGCGTCGTGCACGCTGGTGGAGTGCGAATAATCAACCTGCTCCAGAAAATCCATGACCGACAACGGCTCATGCACGCGCACCAGGGTTTCGGCATCGGGACAGGCTTTGCCCTTGCGCAGCGCCAGGTGAACACGTTGCGTGGTCTTGTCCAGATAGGTAAACAGGTCAAACGTGCCATAGGCCGTCTGCACGCTGCGTTGCGCCACGCGCTCGACCAGCTTCTCGTTATGGCTGCGATATTCGATCAGGCTGGCAATCGTGCCGATCTTGAGCTGGTGCTGTTTGGCAAATTCAACCAGATCCGGCAGCCGCGCCATCTCGCCGTCATCCTTGAGGATTTCACAGATCACCGCCGCCGGCGTCAGCCCGGCCAGCTGCGCCAGGTCGCAGCCCGCCTCGGTGTGACCGGCACGCACCAGCACCCCGCCGTTCTGTGCCATCAGCGGAAAGATATGGCCGGGCTGCACGATGTCGGACGGTCGCGCGTCCCGGTTGGCCGCCGCCTGGATGGTGCGTGCGCGATCGGCTGCCGAAATGCCGGTGCTCACGCCCGTGGCCGCCTCGATGGACAGGGTGAAGTTGGTGCCGAGCGGCGAGCCGTTGTCGCGTACCATCAAGGGAAGATTCAACTGCTGGCAATGCGCCTGAGTCAATGTCAGGCAAATCAGGCCGCGACCATGCTTGGCCATGAAATTGATCATTTCCGGCGTAGCGAATTCGGCGGCAAATACCAGGTCACCTTCGTTCTCGCGGTCTTCCTCGTCCACCAGCACGACCATGCGCCCGGCGCGCATTTCCGCGATGATGTCCTGTATCGGTGCAATGTGAGGCATTACTGTTCCCTCTCCGCCTGCATCATGCGCTCGACATAACGCGCAATCAAATCAATCTCCAGATTCACTTTCGCCCCAGCTCGCAACTCGTCCAGCGTTGTCACCTCCAGCGTGTGCGGGATCAGGTTCACGTCAAATTCCGCACCCGCGACCCGGTTCACGGTCAGACTCACGCCGTTGATCGTGATGGAGCCCTTCACCGCGATGTATTTCGCCAGTGCCTGCGGCGCGCGCACCACCAGCTGCCAGCTTTCGCCGATATCCTTGAACGCGGTGACCTCGCCCACACCGTCCACGTGCCCGCTCACCATGTGCCCGCCCAGGCGGTCCGACAGGCGCAGCGCCTTCTCCAGATTGACATGGCCGCCCTGCCGCTCCAGCCCGACGGTGCAATCCAGCGTCTCGCGCGAGACTTCGACAGTAAATTCATTTCCATTGAGAGCGATCACCGTGAGGCATACGCCATTCACCGCGATGCTGTCTCCGATCTGCACATCCTCCATGCCGAGCGATCCGGCTGCCACGCTCAGACGCAGTCCGCCGTCGCGATCCTCCGCGCGTTTGATCAGACCGACATCTGCAACAATTCCACTGAACATGATTTAATCCTTTTTCACTTTCGCCAAAACACGCAGGTCTTCCCCGACCTGCCGTACATCCTGCCACTTGAGATCAATGCGCTGCGCAAGGTCAGTCAGCTCGCCCAGTTGCGCCATGCCGCGCGCCATATCGCCGAGCAACCCGGGCGCCATATACAGCAGCAATTCATCAACCAGACCGGCGCGCAACAATGCGCCGTTCAGCGTGCTGCCTGCCTCCACCAGCAACTCGTTACAGCCGCGCCGCGCCAGATCGCGCAGCATCGCTGCCAGATCCACCCTGCCTGCTGCCCCCGGCAACAGGACCACTTCTGCACCAAGGCTGCCGAGCGCGGTGCTCTTTTCACTATCCGGGACGGCGGTATAAATCAGCGCGCCACTGCCCTGCAGCACACGCGCCCCCGGCGCCATGCGCAACCGGCTGTCCAGCACCACACGCAATGGCT
>JBFKMJ010000041.1:0-8412 GCA_041629915.1 Gallionella sp. | reverse complement strand
CTCGCGCTGGGGATGCTGCTGGCAATGCTGATTCTGTCGCTGGTCAGCCCGGCACTGAGCCAGGGACCGGCCGATCTGAGCATTGAGCCCGGCAGTGTTGGAATAGACTGGTTTTATTTGTTTATCAGCCCACTGCTGGATAAATGGTCGGCAGGCCAGGTATGGGTGCTGGTCATCGGGGTCACGCTGCTGCTCGGCATGCTGCCCTGGCTGCCAACCCGGTTCAGGCAGATACCGATTGCCGAGGTAAACCTCAAGGATTGCAGCGGATGTCGGCGCTGCGTCGACGACTGCCCCTATGAGGCGGTGGTGATGCGTCCGCGCAGCGACGGCATGCACTTTCCGGAAGAAGCGGTGGTCGTACCGGATCGCTGCGTCAGTTGCGGTATCTGTGCGGGGGCCTGTCCTTCCTCGAATCCCTTCAGGGGCGCAGACGATTACGTAAGCGGAATCGAAATGCCCTCCCTGATGATGCATGGATTGCGTCAGGCAATGACAGAAGATCTGGCGAAACTCCAGGGCGATGCTCGGGTCATGGTGTTCGGTTGTGACAACGCGGCTGATATCGGAAAGTTGCGCAGCGCAGGTGTAGCCGTCATGAGCCTGCCGTGTACGGCCATGCTGCCGCCATCCTTCATCGAATATGCGCTGCGCGAACATCAGGTCGATGGCGTGTTTATCACAGGCTGCCGCGAGAACGACTGCTACCACCGCATGGGCGGCTTGTGGACAGAGCAGCGTCTGGCTGCGGAGCGCGAGCCGCGCCTGCGCAAGCGCGAGCCGGGCCTGCGCAAGCGCACCAAACCGAGACGCATACGACTATATTGGGCGTCCTCTGTTGACTTCAGCGAATTGGCCTGCGAGCTGGAATCGTTCCGCGCCAGCCTGCGTCGCGGCGGATTAAATTAATTCCTTGAAAAACTGCACGACCGCCAACACCCGCTGCTTCAGATCTCCGTATTTCAACTCGATGCGCAGCCTGTCCTGTCCCGCCATTTTGATATGCCGCTTGCTCTGAATGAGCGTAATGATTTTCATCGGATCGATCGGCGGGTTCGGCACAAACTGAATTTGAATGGCTTCGGATGACGCATCCAGTTTGCTGATACCGATTGGTTTGGCGAGGATGCGCAGGCGGTGACAGTCGAATAGCGCCTGCGTCGGATCGGGCAACAGGCCGAAGCGGTCGATGAGTTCCTGCTGCATTTCTTCCAGTTCTTCCAGCGAGGCGCAGTTGGCGAGGCGTTTGTAGATGACCAGACGCTGGTGGATGTCGCCGCAGTAGTCGGTTGGCAGCAGCGCCGGGGTGTGCAGGTTGATCTCGGTAGTCACACCCAGCGGGTGTGCCATGTCCGGCTCCTTGCCCTGGCGCAGCGAGGTGATGGCGGCGGAGAGCATGTCGTTGTACAGGCTGAAACCGATCTCCTGCATCTCGCCGCTCTGCGATTCACCCAGCACTTCGCCCGCGCCGCGTATCTCCAGATCGTGCATGGCGAGGTAAAAACCGCTGCCGAGCTGTTCCATCGCCTGGATTGCTTCAAGGCGTTTCTTCGCCTGCGCGGTGAGCCCATCCATGCTGTCCACCAGCAGGTAGGCGTAGGCCTGATGGTGCGAGCGCCCGACGCGTCCGCGCAACTGGTGCAACTGAGCGAGACCGAAGCGGTCGGCGCGGTTCATGATGATGGTGTTCGCGGTCGGCACATCGATGCCGGTCTCGATGATGGTGGAGCACAGCAGCACGTTGAAACGCTGATGGGTGAAGTCGCGCATCACCGCTTCCAGATCGCGTTCGTTCATCTGTCCGTGCGCCACGCGGATGCGCGCTTCCGGCAGCAGTGCGGTAAGTTTCTCCGCCATGTTGGCGATGGTGGCCACCTCATTGTGCAGAAAGTACACTTGTCCGCCGCGTTTCAGTTCGCGCAGCACCGCCTCGCGGATCACGCCCTGGCTGTAGCCGCTGACGAAGGTCTTGATCGAAAGCCGGCGCTGCGGTGCGGTGGCGATTACCGAAAAATCGCGCAGCCCTTCCAGTGACATCGCCAGCGTGCGCGGGATCGGTGTCGCGGTCAGCGTCAGCACGTCCACTTCGGCGCGCAACGCTTTAAGCCTTTCTTTCTGCTGCACGCCGAAGCGGTGCTCTTCGTCGATGATGACCAGACCGAGGTTGTGGAATTTGACGTCCTTCTGGATCAGCTTGTGCGTCCCGATGATGATGTCGAGCCTGCCTTCCGCCATATCCTTCAGCGCCTGGTTGCTTTCCTTCGCAGAGCGGAAGCGCGACAGCTCGGCAATTTTTACCGGGAAGTCGGCGAAACGGGTGGAAAAGTTCTGAAAATGCTGTTCGGTGAGCAGGGTGGTTGGCACCAGCACCGCGACCTGCTTGCCGTCCATGACCGCAACAAAGGCGGCGCGCAGCGCGACCTCGGTCTTGCCGAAACCGACATCGCCGCAGATGAGCCGATCCATCGGCTTGCCGGATTGCAGATCGAGAACAACGGCTTCGATGGCGCCAGCCTGATCGGGTGTTTCCTCGAAATCGAAGCCGGCCGCAAACGCCTCGTAATCGTGGTGGTTCAACTTGAATGCATGCCCCTTGCGCGTGGCGCGCTGCGCATACAGGTTGAGCAGTTCGGCGGCGGTGTCGCGCACCTGCTGCATGGCGCGGCGCTTGGCCTTGTCCCACGCGCCGCTGCCGAGCTTGTGCAACGGCGCGGTTTCCGGCGCGCCGCCGCTGTAGCGGCTGATGACGTGCAGTTGCGAGACGGGCACATAAAGTTTGTCCTTGCCGGCATACTCCAGCAGCAGGAATTCGTTTTCGCCCTCGCCGAGATCGAGATTCATCAGGCCCCGATAACGTGCGATACCGTGCTGTTCGTGCACGACCGGGTCGCCCGGCTTGAGCTCCGACAGGTCGCGCAACATGCCTTCCACGTTGCTCTTTCTGGCGACGCGCGAGGCGCGGCTGCGTGGCTGTTGCGCGTACAGCTCGTTCTCGGTGACGATGGCAAGTCTTTCTTTCGTCAGGATGAAGCCGCTGCCGAGCGTCGCGACAGACAGCATGAATTTTTCTTTGGAAGCGAGAAATCCGGCGTAGTTTTCGCACAGGACGGGCGTGAGCCCGTAGCCTTGCAGGTAGTCCGCCATGATCTCGCGCCGCCCGAGGCTGTCGGCAAGCAGCAGCACGCGGCCCTGGTAGTCCTGCAGGAAATGCTGGAACGCCTGTGTGGGAATATCGGCGCGGCGGTTTACGGCGATGTCGGGCAACGGCGCGGTGGGGCAGAGAGTAAGGTTCTTTGAATCGCCCTCACCCCCAGCCCCTCTCCCGCCTGCGGGAGAGGGGAGCATGTCGAGGCGCGCAAAATCCTTCACGCGAATGAAAAACTGCTCCTCGCCCAGAAACAGCTCGTGCGGCTCCAGCAGCGGACGTTGCGGATCGCCGCGCAACAGCTTGTAGCGCGACGCGGCATCCTGCGCGAATTGCCGGATCGCGCCATCGACATCGTGATGCAGGCACAGCATGGCGTTTTCGGGCAGGTAGTCGAACAGCGTTGCGGTCTGTTCGAAGAACAGCGGCAGGTAATATTCGATTCCGTTAGGGGCGATGCCTTTGCTTACGTCCTTGTAAATGCGTGACTTGGAAGGGTCGCCCTCGAAGCGTTCGCGGAAGCGCTGGCGGAAATTCGCCTGACCCTTGTCATCGAGCGGGAATTCGCGCGCCGGCAGCAGGCGAATCTCCGGGACCGGGTACAGGGTGCGCTGCGTGTCCACATCAAAGGTGGCGATGGTTTCGATCTCGTCATCGAACAGGTCGATGCGATAGGGCAGTATGCTGCCCATCGGAAACAGGTCGATCAATCCGCCGCGCACGCAGTATTCACCCGGTGTGAGTACCTGCTGCACATGCGTGTAGCCGGCCACCGTCATCTGTTCGCGCAGTCTGTTCAGGTCGAGTTTGTCGCTGCGTTTCAGGAAAAAGGTATAGGCGGCGAGATAGCTCACCGGCGGCAGCGGATACAACGCGGTGGTGATGGGCACCACGACCACATCGCAGGCGTGCGTGCGGATGTGGTGCAGGGTGGCCAGGCGCTCGGAGATCAGATCCTGGTGCGGTGAAAAATGGTCGTAGGGCAGTGTTTCCCAGTCCGGCAGCAAATGCACGCGCAGGGCCGGGTTGAAGAAAGGAATTTCTTCCAGCAGCCGTTGCGCCTCCAGTGCATTGGCGGCAATCACCACCAGCGGCGCATGCGATGCGGCGAATTGCGCCAGCGCCAAGGCGTCGGAGGAGCCATACAGCTGGGCGTAGCGGGGGCGGGAATGTTTTGATGAGAGAAGCATTAAATTCGTTTTGCGGGCGGATCGCGGTGTCGCGTGCTCGCTCATTCCTCGTCTATCAACTCGATATGCCTCGTCATTCGCTGTGCGGCTCCTTGCGCTTCATCCCGCAAAACGAATTTTCCGTGGAGTTATCCTGAGGTGGTGATTTGTGAAAGTTGCGTATTATAAGCCAAGCGCGTGGACAACCTTTTAATTTACAATTCCGCCATGTCCGATTTCTTCGCCCTCGTTCCCGCTGCCGGCTCCGGTTCCCGCATGGGCCAGGATTTGCCCAAACAATACCTGCCGCTGGCCGGGCAGCCGCTTATTTTCCACGCGCTGAATACGCTGTGCGCCAGCCCGGACATCACCACGGTGTTTGTGGTGCTGTCTCCCGACGACACGCTGTTTCACAGCCATGACTGGACGCGTTTCGGCGACAAGTTGCAACCCTTGTACTGCGGCGGGGCGAGCCGCGCCGAGAGCGTGACGAACGGTCTGCTGGCCTCCGAGCTGGAGCCGGACGACTGGGTGCTGGTGCATGATGCGGCGCGTCCCTGCCTGACGCAGGCGCACCTGTCCAGACTGATCGCCGAATTGCGCGATGATGACGTAGGCGGCATCCTCGCGGTGCCGGTGGCGGATACGCTGAAGCGCGCCGACGAACAGCAGCGTATTGCTTGCACCGAAGCGCGCGCCGGATTGTGGCAGGCGCAGACGCCGCAGATGTTTCGCGCCGGGTTGCTGGCGCAGGCGTTGGTTAATGCGAAAAACGTCACCGACGAGGCATCGGCGGTCGAGGCGCTGGGTTTGAAACCCAAGCTGGTGCTGAGCGAGTCGGGCAATTTCAAGGTGACTTATCCGCAGGATCTGCTGCTGGCAGAATTGTTGCTCCAACAAGGAAAAAAAACATGAGAATCGGACAAGGTTTCGATGCCCATCAACTGGTAACAGGGCGCAAGCTCGTCATTGGCGGCGTGGAAATTCCCCACGACAAGGGCTTGCTCGGCCATTCCGATGCGGATGTGCTGCTGCATGCGATCTGCGATGCGCTGCTCGGCGCAGCGGCGCTGGGCGACATCGGCAGGCATTTCGCCGACAGCGACGCGAAATTCAAGGACATCGACAGCCGCATCCTGCTGCGCGAGGCGTTGCACCGGGTGCGCGAGCAGGGCTATCGCGTCGGCAATGTCGATGCAACCATCATCGCGCAGGCACCGAAGATGGCGCCGCACATCCTGCAGATGGTGGCGCATATCGCCGCCGACCTGGGCGTGGAGAGGAATGCCGTCAACGTGAAAGCGACCACCACCGAGCAGCTGGGTTTCAGCGGACGCGGCGAGGGCATTGCGGCACAGGCGGTGGTGTTGCTGATCGCCGAGTGAGAACATAGAAATCAATGTCCACGAAAAACACGAAAAGCACGAACAACGACAAAACCATCCAAGACATGCAATTGGATGGGATACATCCAATTCAAGTTGTTATATTTTTTCGTGCCTTTGCGAGCCTCCGCCTTGCGGCGAATGCCTGCGTACCCCACTTCGTGTTTTTCGTGGACAAGTTTTTTAAATGAATATTCTTGCACTGGATACCTCCACCGAATACTGTTCAGTCGCTTTGTGGCAGAACGGCGCGTTGACTCAGCGTTGCGAACTGGCCGGGCAGAAACATTCCGAGATGCTGATCGCGATGCTGGACGGTTTGCTTCAGGACTCCGGATTACGGATTCGGGATATGGACGGCATTGCGTTCGGCAAGGGACCCGGCTCGTTCACCGGGGTGCGCATTGCCTGCGGCGCAGCGCAGGGTTTGGCGCTCGGCGCCAATCTGCCGGTGGCTGGCATATGCACGCTGGAGGCGTTGGCGCAGGCTTCCGGCAGGCCGCGCGTGATCGCAGCGCTGGATGCGCGCATGGGCGAGATTTATCACGCGGCTTACGAGAAGCAGGGCGACGAATGGATTGTGCTGAGCGAGCCTTGTTTATGTAACCCGCACGATGCGCCAGAGATGCCGGGCAATGACTGGTTCGGTGCAGGTAGCGGTTTTGCCACCCACGGCACGGCATTGGCTGAACGCTATGCCGGGCAGTTGCAGGACACGGACGGTGCAGTCGTGCCGCAGGCCGCTGCAATCGCCGTGCTCGGCGCGGCACAGCTTGCACAGGGTCGCGGGGTGGATGCGGCGGAAGCCTTGCCGCTGTATTTGCGCGACAGGGTGGCGCTGAAGACATCCGAGCGTGCAGGGCGTTGATGCGCACGATGATGCCGTCCGACGTGGATGCGGTGCTCGCTATCGAACAGGCGGTACAGCGTTTTCCGTGGACACGCGGCAATTTTATCGATGTGCTGAACAGCGGCTATGTATGCCGCGTGCATGAAACGGACAGCGGCGAGATTCGCGGTTACGCGATATTGATGCCGGTAGTCGATGAAGCGGAACTGCTTAATATCGGCGTGGCGGCGGGGCGGCAACGCATGGGACTGGGGTGCGCAATGCTGGGCGAGATGCTGGAGGTTGCATGCGGTATGAATATGAAGCGCGTGTTTCTCGAAGTGCGTCCGTCCAATGTTGCCGCGATTGCCCTGTATCACAGCGCAGGTTTTAGCGATATCGGCGTGCGGCGCGATTATTACCGGAATGCGGGTGGCTGCGAGGATGCGCTGGTGATGGCGTGCGAATTAACGGGTGAACCCAATGGATAGAAATGAAGCGGTGCTGCGCGAGCTGAATCTGTATCCGCTGTGGAAGCGGCGCGGCGCGCCTGCCCCAGTCGTGGTGGAACAGCACGCGCCTGTCGTGGCAAAGGTCGGCGTTGTTGCTCCGGTTGCGATCGATATCTCAACTCCCCTCACTCCCAACTCCTCCCCCGCCAGCGAGACAGGGGAGTTGGATAAACTCGACTGGCCGAAACTCAAGCAACAGGTGCGCGACTGTGCCGCCTGCAAGTTGCGCGCCGGTTGCACGCAGACGGTGTTCGGCGTCGGTGACGAACAGGCCGAATGGCTGTTCGTCGGCGAAGGACCGGGCGCGGATGAAGATGCACAGGGCGAGCCGTTCGTCGGGCAGGCGGGCAAGCTGCTCGACAATATGCTGCTGGCGATCGGGCTCAGGCGCGGCAAGAATGTGTACATTGCCAATATCGTCAAATGCCGCCCGCCCGGCAACCGCGCGCCGGAGCGGGATGAGATAGCAACCTGCCTGCCGTATCTGCAACGCCAGATCGCATTGATAAAACCCAGACTCATCGTCGCACTCGGCAAAACCGCTGCCACCGCCCTGTTGGGGCGCGAGGCGACGCTCGGCTCGTTGCGCGGCACATTGCATGACTTCAACGGCGTCCCTTTGATCGTCACCTACCATCCCGCCTATCTGCTGCGCAGTCCGATGGAGAAGGCCAAGGCATGGCATGACCTGTGCCTGGCTGTAAATACAATGGCGGGGTAGTGCAAACAACATCGCATGATCCGTTTTTGGAGGCCATGTGCCGCTAATTTACCCTGACAGTCGTGTCCCCGTGCAGGCGTTGTTCAAGCGCTTTGCACTGATTTACCTGCCCATCGTTATTGTGCTCTCCGTCGTGCTGCTGTTGAGCGCCCAATATGACGAACAGGGGCGTGCGGAACAGATGGAAGACCGCGAGCGCAGCCGTATCGAGATTGCCAGGGAATCGATAGCGCAGGACTTCTCGGCAGTCAGCACCGATCTTCGCGTCATCACCAATCTTCCCCTGCTCAACGATTATCTGGATAGCGGCAACCCGGCGCAGCGAGCGGAGCTGGAAATACTTTTCCTGACGCTGACACGGGAAATGCGGCGTTATGGCCAGATGCGCTACCTGGACGCAGACGGGCAGGAGGTCATACGCATCAACTACAACGACGGCAAGCCAGCCATCGTCCCGCGCGAGCAGTTGCAAAACAAGTCGGAACGCTATTACTTCCGCGACACGATCAGACTCAACCCGGGAGCCGTATTTGTTTCACCGCTGGATCTGAACATTGAACATGGCCGTCTGGAGATTCCCTATAAGCCGATGATCCGTTTCGGCACGCCGGTATTCGATAGAGCGGGGCGCAAGAAGGGCGTGATCCTGCT
>JBFKMJ010000040.1:0-8414 GCA_041629915.1 Gallionella sp. | reverse complement strand
TGCCGACCGCGGCGATTACGAACAGGCCGAGCAGCTATGCCGCCGGGTCATCGCGTCATCTCCGCTTGCAACAACAGCGTATTTTCTGCTGGCACAACTGGCCCAGCTCAACGGAGATTTCAATCAGGCCAAAGACTACCTGAACAAGGCCATTTACCTCGATCCCCGCTTCGTAGCTGCGTACATGGAACTGGCGACCCTGTACAAGCGTGCCGATGACCTGCCGCGCATGCGCGCCTTGCGCCATGCCGCACTGGCCATTGTGCGCACCATGCCGGAAGACACAAAGATCGAACAGTATGAGACGACGGCGGGAGAGCTGGCAGAATGGCTCACCCAGTGGGTGCAGGAACCCGTTTGATTAAACCCGAATGACCCATTTACTTCCTGAGCGCGATCAGCACCGCCCACGCGCCCAGCGCCAGGTAGCACAGCAGCGACCACTCGGGGATGCCGAGAGTGAGAAAGGTCCAGCCCTTCTCCGCGCACTCGCCGGAGCCGTGCATGAGTTGTTTCAGCACATCGGTCATCGGCATGACTTCGAGCATGTAGTCCAGCCCCGGCCCGCAGGCGGGAACCTGATCCTTGGGCAGGTTCTGCAGCCAGATATGACGCGCGGCAACGCCCACGCCGGTCAGTGACAGCAGTGCAATCAACGCGGCATAGACACGTTCACCGAGACGTTTCGGGCCATGCAGCGCGGCCAGCGCGAACACCGCCAGTATCGCGATGAAGATCACGCGCTGCGCCATGCACAGCGGACAGGGATCCTGATGCATGACATATTGCAGGAACAACGCGAAACCGATCAGGCCGCCGGCGAACAGCGCACCGCACAGATACAGCCAGCGATTGGAGATTTTCTGCCAGAGCTCGAACACGCTATTCCGCCTCATCTATCCAGGCCGCCTGTATCGCCTCTAGCACCTTCTCGCCGCCGCGCCGGTGATCGTCATCGAAACCGTCCAGCTCGACCACCATGTTATGCAGATCCACAAAGCGCACGCTGCGCGGGTCGATCTCCGGGTGTTTCTCTGACAGTGCAATGGCGATGTCGCGCACGTCTATCCACTTCATGTCATTTTTCCTTGGCCATGTTGATGGTGTATTTCGGAATCTCGACCACCAGATCCTGGTCCGTCACCACTGCCTGACAGGATAGACGCGAGGTCGGTTCCAGCCCCCATGCCTTGTCGAGCAGGTCTTCTTCGATTTCATCCGCCGGCTCCATGGAATTGAAGCCTTCGCGCAGAATGACATGGCAGGTGGTGCAGGCGCAGGATTTCTCACAGGCATGCTCGATTTCCACATCATGCTGCAACAGCGCGTCACAAATCGAAATTCCCGGTTCAACCTCGAACAGCGCACCCTGCGGACAGAGTTCCTCATGCGGCAACACGATGATTTTCGGCATTACTTCGTCTCCAGATCGGAAATATTCCTGCCGGCCAGCACGCTCGCCACGCTCTTGTCCATGCGCGCCTGCGCAAAACTGACCGTGACATCATTCAACGCGACAATGGCGCGTTTGATTGCCGCATGATCGGCAAGTGGCAGCGTGCCGCGCAATTCATTCATCCGGGTTTCGATCCGTGCGCGATCATCCGCGCCGAGCAAATCGCCATCCATGTCCAGCGCGTGCTGCACCGCCTCGAGCAGCTGCTCCGCCTCGGTCTGCTGCTCGCGCAGCGCGCGCGCCTGCATATCGTCCTGCGCGTGCTGCGTGGAATCCTGCAGCATGCGCGTGATCTCGCTATCAGAAAGTCCGTAGGAAGGCTTGACCACAATCGCCGCTTCGATCCCCTTGCTCATCTCGCGCGCTGATACATTCAGCAGACCGTCGGCATCCACCTGGAATGTCACGCGGATGCGCGCCGCACCCGCCACCATCGGCGGGATGCCGCGCAATTCGAATTTCGCCAGCGAGCGGCAATCGCTCACCAGTTCGCGCTCGCCCTGCACCACATGGATGCTCATCGCGGTCTGCCCGTCCTTGAAAGTGGTGAATTCCTGCGCGCGCGCGGTGGGAATGGTGGTATTGCGCGGAATGATTTTTTCCACCAGACCGCCCATGGTTTCGATGCCCAGTGACAACGGAATCACATCCAGCAGCAGCCAGTCATCGACGCCGCTGCGGTTGCCTGCCAGCAGATTGGCCTGAATCGCCGCGCCCAGCGCGACAACCTTGTCCGGATCGAGGTTGGTCAACGGCATTTGCCCGAAAAATTCCTTTACCGCGTTTTTTACCTGCGGCATGCGCGTCGCACCGCCGACCATTACCACGCCCTTGATGTCTGACGGGTTCAGCTTCGCATCGCGCAGCGCGCGACGCAACGGTTGCAGGGTGCGCTGCACCAGATTCTGCGTTATTGAATGAAATTCGCTGCGCGTCAGCACGTTGTCGATGACTTCGCCGGTCGACAGCATCGCGGTGATATGCGCCTCGCCATGATCGGTCAGCTGCTCCTTGGCAGCGCGCGCATGGGTCAGCAACAGACGCGTATCCCGCGGGCTGAGCGCGGAGAGATGATTCTTCTCCAGCAGCCAGCAATGGATGCGCTGGTCGAAATCATCGCCACCCAGGGCCGAATCCCCGTTGGTGGACAACACCTCGAACACACCGCGCGACAGGCGCAGGATGGATATATCGAAGGTGCCACCACCCAGGTCATACACCGCATAGATGCCCTCGGCGGCATTATCCAGCCCGTAGGCAATCGCCGCCGCGGTCGGCTCGTTGAGCAGCCGCAACACGTTCAGCCCGGCGAGTTTCGCCGCGTCCTTGGTGGCCTGCCGCTGCGCATCGTCGAAATAGGCCGGCACGGTGATCACCGCACCGACCAGTTCGCCGCCCAAGGCGGCTTCGGCGCTGCTACGCAGCACCCTGAGGATTTCGGCAGACACCTCGACCGGGCTTTTCACGCCTGCCACCGTGCGTATCTGCACCATGCCGCCCGGCAAGCCACCCGGAGCAACGGAGGACGAAGGCACACCCACGAAGCGATACGGCAGGCGGCTGATCTCGCCGACATCCTTGAGGCCGCGACCCATGAAGCGTTTCACCGAGACGATGGTATTGGCGGCATCCTCGTTCTGCATGGCTTGCGCCGCTTCCCCGACCACGACACTGCCATCGGCCAGGTAGCGCACGACCGAAGGCAGAATGGTGCCTCCACTTTCGTTGTTGAGCACCACGCTGATGCCGTTGCGCACTGTGGCGACCAGCGAATTGGTCGTGCCAAGGTCGATGCCCACCGCCAGCCGGTGCTGGTGCGGCAGGGTGCTAAGCCCGGGTTCGGAGATTTGTAGTAAAGCCATTTTTAGTCGTTAGCCGCTAGTCGTTAGTCGTTAGTTGCCAGCGTTAACTGGCGTCCAAGGACTAACGACTGCCTTTCATATATCCATTGCGTCATAAGCGGCATGAATTTCTTCCGCAAGTTTTTCCATGAAGCGCAGCTTGCGCACCAGTTCGGCGGCAGCCGCATGATTTTTTTCGGTGTCGATTCTGTCCGCCAGCCCGTCTTCCAGCGCGTGCGTTTCATGCTGCAGGCGCGCCGCCAGCTCATCCAGCGCGGCGATATCGCGCGCCTGCTGCGCCTCGGCGATTGCCTCGCGCCATTCCATCTGCGCCATCAGGAAATCCGGCGGCATCGCAGTGTTGGTTTCTTCCTGGGTATCAACCCCGTGCAGCGATAACAGATAACGCGCGCGCCGCAACGGGTTGCGCAAGGTCTGGTAAGCCTCGTTTACCAGCGTGGCACGCTGCATGGCCAGGCGTTGCTCGGCATCGGGCAGGTGAGCAGATTTATCCGGGTGAACCAGCGTTTGTAACGCGCGATACTGCTGCTCAAGCTGCGCAATATCTGTCCGGAAGGACTGCGCGAGGCCAAACAAATCGAAATGGTTTTTCTGGAAGTCGAGATTGGCAAGTTGCATCAGATGCCGAAACTCTCGCCGCAGCCGCACTGGTTCTTCACATTCGGGTTGTTGAATTTGAACCCTTCATTCAGACCTTCGCGCGTGTAATCCAGCTCCATGCCGTCAACGTACGGCAAACTTTTTGGATCGACCAGCAACTTGACCCCCTTGCTGTCGAACTGCAGATCCTCACCACCCACTTCGTCGGCAAACTCCAGTTTGTACGCCATGCCCGAACAGCCGCTGGTGCGCACACCGATGCGCAAACCAACCCCCTTGCCGCGCTTGGCAATAAAATTCTGTACATGTTTGGCCGCATTTTCAGTCAATGTGATTGCCATGTTCTACTCCTTGCAAGTTTCTCCACAGGCCGGCGTCTCCACCAGCGCGTTATGTTTACTCTTGTAATCCGCCACCGCTGCCTTGATCGCATCTTCCGCCAGAATCGAGCAGTGAATCTTGACCGGCGGCAGGGCCAGCTCTTCCGCAATTTGCGTGTTCTTGATCTGCAGGGCCTGATCGACTGTCTTGCCCTTGACCCATTCGGTCACCAGCGAGCTGGACGCGATCGCCGAACCGCAACCGTAAGTCTTGAATTTTGCGTCTTCAATCACGCCATCCTTGCCAACCTTGATCTGCAACTTCATCACGTCGCCGCAGGCGGGTGCACCGACCATGCCGGTACCCACTTCCGCTGCATCCTTGTCCATGTTACCCACGTTGCGCGGATGATCGTAGTGATCCAGTAATTTTTCGCTATAAGCCATCTTAATCTCCTAAGGATTGAGGAGCGAGGAGTGAGCAATTAGGAAAACCGGTTTTTACCCGATCCTCAATCCCCGTTCCTCGATCCTGCTTTAATGTGCCGCCCACTCCACGGTATTCAGGTCAATACCTTCCTTGTACATATCCCACAGCGGCGACAGTTCGCGCAGCTTGCCTATCTTGTTCTTCAGCAGTTCAATGACGTAATCCACTTCCTCGACCGTGGTGAAGCGTCCGATGCTGAAGCGGATCGAACTGTGCGCCAGTTCATCGTTGCGACCCAGCGCGCGCAGCACGTAGGAAGGTTCCAGGCTCGCCGAGGTACAGGCCGAACCGCTGGATACCGCAACATCCTTGATCGCCATCATGAGCGACTCGCCCTCGACAAAGTTGAAGCTGAGGTTGAGGTTGTGCGGTACGCGCTGCTCCATGTCGCCGTTGATGTGCACCTCTTCCATCGACATCAGGCCTTTCAGCAGGCGGTCGCGCAGCATGCGGATGCGCTCATTCTCCTGCGCCATCTCTTCCCCGGCGATGCGGAACGCCTCGCCCATGCCGGCAATCTGGTGTGTCGGCAGCGTGCCGGAGCGCATGCCGCGCTCGTGCCCGCCACCGTGCATCTGCGCTTCCAGTCGCACACGCGGCTTGCGCCGCACGTACAGCGCGCCGATGCCTTTCGGGCCGTAGGTCTTGTGCGCGGAAAACGACATCAGATCCACCTTCAACTGTTGCAGATCGATAGCCACCTTGCCGGTCGCCTGCGCCGCGTCGACGTGAAACAGAACGCCCTTGTCACGACATATTTCGCCGATCGCGGCAATATCCTGAATCACGCCGATCTCGTTATTCACCAGCATGACGGACACCAGCACGGTGTCGGGGCGCAATGCCGCCTTGAGCTTCTCAGGATCAAGCAGGCCGTTCGGCTCGGGATCAAGGTAAGTTGCACTGAAACCCTCGCGCTCCAGTTCACGCACGGTATCGAGCACGGCCTTGTGCTCGGTCCGCATGGTGATGATATGTTTGCCTTTGCCCTGATAGAAATGCGCCACCCCCTTGATCGCGAGGTTGTTCGACTCGGTGGCGCCGGAAGTCCAGATGATTTCCTTGGGATCGGCATTCACCAGCGCGGCGACCTGCTCACGCGCCAGTTTCACCGCCGCATCAGCCTCCCAGCCGAAAGCATGGGAACTGCTGGCCGGATTGCCGAACTTCTCGGTGAGATACGGGATCATCACCGCAGCCACGCGCGGATCAACCGGCGTGGTCGAGGAGTAATCCATGTATATCGGGAGCTTCATACTTTTCACCCTTCTTGCGCTAAACCGTAATCACCACGGGCGTCGCGCTTTTCCTGTTTACCTTGATGGGCCCGCCGGCAGCGCCCGCTTTGGTCTGGCTGTCCACCAGGTTTTGCAGCGAGATGGAGGACAAATAGTCATAAATGCTTTCGTTGAGTCCCACCCACAGTTCGTGGGTAAGGCACTGACGATCGTCGAAACAGTTGCCCTTTCCGCCGCATCCGGTCGCATCCAGCGGTTCATCCACCGCCACGATAATCTCGGCGATGGTAATCTTGTCCGCAGGCCGGGCAAGGTGATAACCGCCACCCGGACCGCGTACACTTTTCACAATTTTGCGGCGGCGCAGCCTGCCGAACAACTGCTCCAGGTAAGAAAGCGAAATCCTCTGCCGTTCGCTGATCGCAGCCATGGTTACCGGACCGTTTTCGCCGCACATTGCCAGGTCGGCCATTGCCGTCACCGCAAACCGTCCCTTGGTGGTTAATCGCATGTCATTCTCCAGTCATCCTACTGATTAGATTGTTCAAAAAGTCGCAGAACCTTATCCTGACTTCTGCATAGGGATAATACAATACCCCATTCTTTTAGTCAACAATATTATCCAGATGATTCGGGTCGAATTTGTCAGCCGTGGCGCGCTCTTCTTCGACCGACACGCCCATTTTTTCAAGTTGCTGCAAAATAAAATCGATGCGCTGGTCCACCGTCACGCTATGCCCGAGCAGGCCGTGTATCGCCTTGGAGAGCGGATCATTCTGGTCGTTGCCGATACCGTAGGCATTGAAACCACCGGTCTTCTTCTTTTCTTCGTCAAGAATACGCGCAGGGATGCCCGCCGCCGTCGCGCCAGCCGGAACATCCTTCACCACCACCGCATTCGACCCGATTTTCGCGCTGTCACCGATGGTAATCGGGCCGAGTATCTTGGCGCCGGCACCCACCACCACACCATTGCCTATCGTGGGATGCCGCTTGCCTTCCTTCCATGAAGAGCCGCCCAGCGTCACGCCGTGGTAGAGCGTGACGTCGTCGCCAATCTCGGCGGTCTCGCCGATCACCACGCCCATGCCGTGATCGATGAAGAAACGCCGCCCGATGGTTGCGCCGGGATGAATCTCGATGCCGGTAAACCAGCGCGCGAAATGCGACAGAAAGCGTGCCAGCCACTTCAGATTGGCGTGCCACAGTGAATTTGCCATGCGGTGCAGGATGCGCGCATGCAGACCCGGATAGCAGGTCAGCACCTCGAAGGTGGTGCGCGCCGCAGGGTCGCGGTCGAATACGCTGGCAATGTCTTCCTTAATTTTGCTGAACATCCGTATGTTCTTCCAAATAGCGTGATTTGAGGCGTGCATTGTACTCGGTTGTCACCGCCAGAATACCGCGCAGGATGTTGATCTCCTCCTGCTCCAGCCGCGCCCGGGCATAGAGCCGGCGCAGGCGCTGCATCAGACGCGCCGGGTTCTGAGTGGTGAAAAAACCGATCTCGAACAGCGTCCTTTCCAGATGCGCATACAGTCCTTCCAGTTGCTCATGCGGCGCGGGCAGTATCTCCTTGGTGTTCGGCGCATAGCTCTGTGCCGCCACGCTCAGCTCATAGGCCATCACCTGCACGGCAGCAGCCAGATTGAGCGAGGAAAAATCCGGATTCGCGGGAATATTCACCAATACCTGCGCCTTGCCGATTTCTTCATTGGTCAGCCCGGACATCTCGGTGCCGAATAACAGGGCCACCGGCTGCCGCGCCGCCTGCTGCAACAGCGCCGGCATTGCCTCGCGCGGCGACTTCACCTCGATGGAAATGTCGCGCAGCCGCGCGGTCATCGCCACAGTGAACACCACGCCCTGCAAAGCCTCGTTGACCGAGCCACACACCACCGCATTGCCCAGCATATCGTCGGCACCCGCTGCCATCGCGTCGGCCTGCGGATCGGGGAAGCGGCGCGGATTGATCAGGTACAGATTGCGCAACCCCATCGTCTTCATCGCGCGCGCCGCCGCGCCGATGTTGCCCGGATGGGTGGTATGACTGAGCACAATCCGGATATTTTCGAAAGGATTTTGTTTATTCAAAACGTGATTCCAACTAAAATGCGCGCCGTGGGAACCGTTCAGCCGTTCCCGAATTTTTCAGCTCATTAAAAGGTCGTTACCCATGCATCCCATGCTCAACATCGCGGTGAAAGCCGCGCGTCGTGCCGGCAACCTGATTTACCGTTCTGCCGACAAGATCGATCACCTTACCGTGACCCGAAAATCCCATGCGGATTTTGTCAGCGAAGTGGACCGCGCCGCCGAACAGACCATCATCCAGACCTTGCTGGACGCCTATCCCGACCATGCAATTCTAGCAGAAGAGAGCGGCAGCCAAGGCGAGTCCGAATACCTGTGGATCATTGATCCGCTGGATGGCACGACCAATTTCCT
>JBFKMJ010000039.1:0-8771 GCA_041629915.1 Gallionella sp. | reverse complement strand
GGTTTTACGACTCAAGGTCGCAAGTTTCCCGGAAATCTCACGTGCCAGAATTCAGGGCACTGAGTCTCAATATCGCTCCATTGAAACAAACGAAATCAGCCACGCAGTATTACGGGGTGGTGCAGATGTTAGAGATTCAACAATATCGCTGATTGGCTAGCATCCGGACGGCGGGAGCTGAAGCGGTTAACTTTCGTCATCGGCCTCAAGAATTGCCAGCGCGACATCCTCGGCTACCGGCAAGGCCTCCACATCCTTGAGTTTGCGGTTGATCGCACGGGTGCGCTGGCCAACCTTTTCAAAATGTCTGGACGCGTCTTCCAGTTTCTTTTTCGTGGCATCGATTACGTCGCCGAACTTGCCGAACTCGGTCTTCACCGCACCCAGCAATATCCAGATTTCCGATGAGCGCTGTTCGATGGCCAGCGTACGGAAGCCCATCTGCAGGCTGTTCAGCACGGCTGCGAAGGTGGTGGGGCCGGAAATGATGACGCGATAGTCGCGCTGGATGGTATCGGCCAGACCGGGGCGGCGCAGCACTTCCGCATACAGCCCTTCGGTGGGCAGGAACATGATGCCGAAGTCGGTGGTGTGCGGCGGCTCGAGATATTTGTCGCGGATGGTTCTGGCTTCCTGCTTGATGCGGTTCTCCAATGCTTTGGCGGCCTGCTCGATCTGTTCCATATCCACTCTGTCATGTGCGTCCATCAGGCGCTGGTAGTCTTCTACCGGGAACTTGGCATCGATAGGCAGCCAGACCGGCGAGCCTTCATCCTTGCCCGGCAGCTTGATGGCGAATTCCACCAGATCGTTGCTGCCCGGCACAGTGCGGACATTTTTCTCGTATTGATCCGGCGTCAACATTTGTTCGATGAGCGTGCCGAGCTGCACCTCGCCCCAGGTGCCGCGCGTCTTGACGTTGGTCAGCACCCGCTTGAGGTCGCCCACCCCCGAAGCCAGGGTTTGCATCTCGCCCAGACCGCGATGTACCTGCTCCAGGCGGTCGGAAACCTGCTTGAAGGACTCACCCAGACGCTGTTCCAGCGTGGCGTGGAGCTTCTCGTCCACGGTCCTGCGCATCTCTTCCAGCTTTTTCGCCGTGTCATTCTGGATCTCGGTAAGCCGCTCATGCAGCGTGGCGCGCAACTGGTTGCCGGTGGCGTTGAGTTGTTCGGCGAGCGTCTTGCTCATGGTGGTGAGCACGGTATTTACGTCGTTTTTCAACAGGACGCCCGCTTCAATCTGTGATTTGGTCAGTGCCTCACGGTCGGTGCGCGACTCGTTCATCACCTGCAGCAGCTTCTGGTCCAGTGTTGCGCTCACCGATTGCAAACCGTCTGTCATCGTCTTGCGCAATTCGCCAAGCTGGTTCTCGGTGGACTGTAACTGAACGCGGATTGCGCCATCCAGCCGCGACAATTCCATGCGCAGTTGCTCGAGCTGCTGCCCGTTGCCCTGTGCGGATTGTGCTGCGAAGAGTTTCCAGAGGACGACCAGCAGTAATGCGCCGATTGCGCCGAAGCCGATCATTGTTTCAATAGCCATTCATCGCTTTCGCATGCAACAGCCTTAAGCCGTGCAATATCAGTCAGCCTTATTGTCAGAAGTTTCTTATGAAGCGAGAGAGCATGCCTGCCAGATGGCAGCCTCTTTTGTATTCTCGCGATTTCTGAATTCATGTCAATGCAAATGGCAATATTGCTGCGGTTTGGTACCTCTCGGATAAGGCATGTTAACGAGACGATAGCGGCATTCACGCGCGAGCGGCTGTAGCAACTTTTCAATACGAATGTGTTTTTGCTGTTGCGAGTCAGGTAACACGCCAGCGCATTGGTTTTCGGCCCGATCGCTGGCCCGCCCCGCGTTTGGCAACAGCACCGAATGGTCCCCCGGAAGTCAGCCAGCCTCTGGTATGCCGAACTCGATCATCTCATCCGCCTGCAGGGCCCCGGGCAGATGGTGAGTGATGAACAGCATGGTGACTTTGCTCTTGAGTTTGTTGACGGTTTCGGCGAAGCGTTCGGCAGTGGTTTGATCGAGGCTGCTCACCGCCTCGTCGAAAATCAGTACGCGCGGGCGTTTGAGCAGGGCGCGTGCAATGGCGATACGCTGGCGCTGTCCGCCGGACAGGCCGATGCCGTTTTCCCCCACCGTGGTCTGGTATCCCTGCGGCAGCTGTTCGATAACGGTGTGAATCTCGGCCAGCTTGCAGGCATGTACGATCTCTTCGAAGCTGGCGTGGGAATTGGCCAGTTGCAGATTATCGTAGAGGGTGCCGGAGAACAGACGCGTCTCCTGTGGCACGACGCCAAAGTTGGAACGCAGCTCGTTGGCGGCGAGGTGGCGGGTGTCATGGCCGTCGAGCAGGATGCTGCCGTCGCTCGGCCAGTAAAAACCCTGCAGCATCTTGGCCAGGGTGCTCTTGCCGCATCCGGACGGGCCTCTCAGTACAGTCAGTTTTCCAGCCGACAGGTTCAGGTTGAGGTTGCGGTACAGCCAGGGATGTTTGTCGCTGTAGCGAAAATTGACTTCCCGGAGTTCGATATTCCCGCCTGTCCCGTTGCGGGTGCGCGCCGGAACCAGTGCATGGGGTTCGGCGGGGGCGTCCATCAGGTCGCCCAGGCGCTTGACGGCGACATCGGCCTGCTGGAATTCCTGCCACAACCCGGCCAGTCTCAACATGGGCTGGCTCATGCGCCCGGCGAACATCTGGAAGGCGATCAGCATGCCGATGGTGAAGCCCTCATTGCGCATCACCAGCAGCGCGCCAGTGACCAGAATGGACAGGGTCATGATCTGCTCAAGCGTGTTGGCAATGATG
The DNA here is from genome assembly GCA_041629915.1 of Gallionella sp. Taxonomy (GTDB): domain Bacteria; phylum Pseudomonadota; class Gammaproteobacteria; order Burkholderiales; family Gallionellaceae; genus Gallionella. Next base: position 5,950 of record JBFKMJ010000039.1, on the reverse strand, counting down.
TTGTAGTTATTGGAGAGCTGGCGCGTGGCAAATCCGGCGGCGAGATACTGAGAAAGAAGGTGTCCGTATTTCTGTTCCAGCATCGGTTCCATTTGCAGGGATTTGACGGTTTCCACACCGGCGACATATTCGGTGACGAATGCCTGGTTTCTTGCGCCCATCAGAAACTGGTGGTCGAGCTTGCTGCGCAGGGCGGGAGTGACGACGAAGCTCAGGGCGGCAATGAGTGACAGTAGCATGAGCGCGATCAGGGTGAGCTCCCAGCTATACCAGAACATCACGACGAGGAAAATGAACAGAAACGGCAAATCGAGCAGCAGGCTGACGGCGGCACCGGAGATGAATTCGCGCACGGTCTCGACGCCGTGCAGACGGGCCACCAGTGTGCCGGTGGGGCGATGTTCGAAGTAAAGCAGCGGCAGATGCAGCAGATGCCGGAACACCTGGCTGCCTAGCACGGCATCGATACGGTTGCCGGTGTGCAGCACAAAATACTGGCGCAACCAGGTCATGGCGCTGTTGAACAGCATGAACATCACCAGCCCGGCCGCAATGGCAATGAGCGTGCTTCGGGTTTGATGGACGATGATCTTGTCGATGATGACCTGGGTAAACAGCGGGGTGGCCAGTCCGAAGAGCTGGATGGCAAATGAGGCAATGAAGATGTCGCGCCAGATGCGCCTGTGCTTCATCAGCTCCGGGATAAACCAGCGAAAGCCGAATGGGGTATGGCCGGGCGTAGCAGCCCGCGGCGCAGAGGCAGTTTGCGTTGTTTCGGGGTCGTCAGATGTCTGCCCAGTGTCGCGTGCAACGAGCAGAATGTCATTGCGGAAATGCCGGGAAAATTCGGAGAGCAGGATGGTTTTGGGCTGCTCGGCTCCGGCGCGGAAAAACTGCACATGCTCGGCATCCGCCTTGATCAGCAGTACGGGCGTGGAGAGTCTGGGTGGCGCAGCCTCATCGGGTTCATCAGTGTGGTGCTTACGCACACCGGATTTTGTTCCTTGCCCGAATTTGTTATCACGTCCCCCATTTTCCTGCACAAATGCAATCGCGGGGAATGGAATGCGCTCCAGCGTGGCGATGTCTTTTTCGTCCAGCACCATCTCACCGACCTTGAAACCCAAAGCCTGCAGAGCATTCAGTAAAGAGGTGCGGGAATAGGGCGGCGGGAACTGCTGGTGAATGAGTTGCGGGTCGAACGGAAGGCGGAATAAGCGGGACAGACTGCCAATCAGCCACAGTATGTGATGCCTGGAATAGTGCATCCTTCGCCCTTTCAAAAATTTCCTGGTCGAGTTTTATCCAGATGCCATGCGGGTATATATAGCACGGCTGTTTGCACGACTTGCAATAGATGGGGCGATTCTGAAGCAAGTGCACCTGCTTGAATATAGGCCGAATTGTCTATGCAGTTTGGTCTATGGTCTTATTGGGGTCAGATAGGTAAATTCCTGCTATCCCATTACCAAACGCTACAGACACATGGCCAAGAAAAGTAAAAACGAAGGAGCATTTGAGATATTCGAGATGTTGCCGTGGTGGGTAAGTCTGATTGCCGCCGCGTTTGTTTACGCGCTGCTGAAGTTTTTTCTGGCGGACATGGTAAGCAGCCCCGCTTTGAGGGGCGTGGTGCTCAGCCTGCAGTCTTCGGCGGAAATACTGGTAATCCCGTTCTATTTCATTGCGATGATTTTCGCATTCAAACAGTTCAGGCACCGGCGCATGCTCGACGTCCAAAGCGGTATCGAAAGCATCCGTGCCATGTCATGGCAGGCATTCGAGATCATGGTCGGGGAAATTTACAGGCGGCGAATGTATTACGTTGAGGAGCATGACAGCACGAAACCAGATAGCGGTTTTGATCTGTTGCTGTTCAAGGGAGGCCATAAAATCATCGTCCAATGCAGACACTGGAGGAATATCCAGATCGACGTATCACTGGTTCAGGAACTCTATGGGATTATGGCCGCCGAAAAAGCAGATGGATGTATTTTTGTAAGCTCGGGAGACTACACGCAGGGAGCGCTGGCCTTTGCGAATGGAAAGCCCATCGAGTTGGTTAACGGCGCCAGGCTGGTGGCTCTGGTTCGCGAGGTGCAATCTTCTGCCGCACCGGAAAATATTCCCGCGGCCCCCGCCGATTCAGACGAGCCAAGCTGCCCGAAATGCGGCGGAAAGATGATCAGAATGACGGCAAAAGCGGGGGTGAATGCCGGGCAGGATTTCTGGGGGTGTTCGGCATTTCCTGACTGCCGGGGAATTATTAATATCTAGATTTCAGTTCAATGCGCCCGTAATTTTTACCGGGGCGCCTGCCTGACCGTCCGGTATGGCTTGCTCCTCTTGAATCAAAAAACAGCAGCTTCAAATAAATCATTCCGGGCTTCATCCCCATAGGTACATCAGATGACCGATACCATCGAGCGCAGACAGCCCGAATTGAAAGACAAGACCCTGGTGCGGCGCATGCAGATGCTGATGCAAAGCACGACTGAGGGCATTCATATACTGGACGATCAGGGCAATCTCATCGAAGCCAACGATGCGTTCTGTCGCCATCTTGGGTATTCGCACACGGAGTTGTTGCAGCTCAGTGTGTTCGACATTGAAGCAAAATTGACTGCCGCTGAGGTGCGAACAAACATCAAACAGCTGGTGGATGGTTCTGCCAAATTTGAATCAGTGCACCGGCGCAAAGACGGTACATTGGTGGATGTTGAGGTAACCGTATCCGGTGTTGAACTGGATGGGCAGAAATGTCTGTTCTGCTTAAGCCATAACATCACCGAACGCAAGCGGGTGGAGTTGGCGCTGAAGCATAGCGAACGCCATTTGAAGGAAGCGCAGTCGATTGCTCATATTGGCAGCTGGGACTATGAACCGGCAACGAACCAGCTCGCGTGGACTGGGGAAATGTACCGAATTTACGGTGTTTCCCCTGAAACATTCACGCCAACGGCTGAAAATTTCATCAACCTGATCCACCCCGATGACCGGGCCGCCATGCAGGCATGGATAGAAGCGTGCACGTCGGGACAGAAACCTTCGGCGCTGGAATTCAGGTGCGTGTGGCCCGATGGCCAGATTCGTTATATCGAGGGCCAGGGTGGGTTGTCGATGAATGACAATCGCGAACTTGTCCACATATCTGGAACGGCTCAGGATATCACTGAACGCAGGCATGCTGAGTTGAGGTTGGAAGAATCTGAGGCTCGCCACAGAACACTGTTCGAGCAGACGTTGGATTATGTGCTGGTGCTTGAGCCGGGCGATAAGGGATATCCAGTCATTATCGATGCCAATGAGGCCGCATTTGCGAAGTTCGGATATTCACGCACTGAATTGCTGGGCAAGCCGATTACCTTTCTTAACAGGGAGGAAGTGTCAATAAAGGCGATATCTGAAAGAATGCACCTGCTTCAGATGGACAAGCAGGCGCATTTCGAGGTTGAACACATATGTAAGGATAACGCCACATTCTGGGCGGATGTCGCCGTCAAGTGCGTGACCATTGGCGGCAAGGAGCTGTTTTATTCAGTCGAACGCGACATCAGTGATCGCAAACACATCGAGCTTGCGCTCGCCGAATCAATGCGCAAGCTGGAAGAGAAGGAACAGGCCAAATCCCGTTTTTTTGCCGCAGCAGGACATGATCTGAGACAGCCACTGGCAGCAGCCAACCTGTTTATCGATGCGCTCAAGTTTACCGAGCCAACCGATCGTCAAGACAAAATCATTCAACAACTGGATTCTGCAATGTCCACTTTCAGCGGGTTGCTGGATGCCTTGCTGAATGTTTCGAAGCTGGAATCGGGTGTCATCAAGCCGGAATACACATTGATCCGTGTGGCCAATGTCATTAAATGGCTTGGGCAAAATTTTGCGCCGATGGCCAAACAAAAGCAGCTCGGTTTGAGGCTGTACTTTCCGATAAAGGATGAGTTAGTCATTCACAGCGACAACGGTCTGCTTAATTCGATATTGATGAACCTTGTTTCCAATGCGATCAAATTTACAACGAAGGGCGCCGTATTGATCAGTGCCAGACGGCGAGGGAGTGAAGTGTTGTTCCAGGTGTGGGATACCGGCATGGGTGTGCCGGCTAAGCGCATCGGACGTATTTTTGATGAGTTTTATCAAGTCGATAACCCGCAGCGTGACAGGACCGACGGATTGGGGCTGGGCCTGTTCATTGCCAAACGTTCAATCGCACTGTTGGGCGGCCAGATTACCTGTCGCTCACGGGTCGGGCGAGGGTCGGTTTTCGAGTTTCGCTTGCCCCTGGATGGCATATCAGGCGAAATGGCGCAGCAGTCAGATAGCGTGGCTTCACAGAATGAGCTGATCAACAATTCATTTGTACGTGGCAAGCGCTTTGTGGTGGTGGAAGATGATGTGCTGGTCAAGCAGGCCCTGATTGTCTTGCTGGAAGGGATGGGGGGGGAGGTGAGATGCTTCCGCCGTGCAGAAGAAGCCTTGCGCCACGCGAACGCAGGACGCGCCGATTACTACATCGTTGATTACATGCTGGGCGGCACGCTCAACGGGATTCAGTTCCTGAACCTGCTCCGTCAGAAATTGGGCAAGACAATCAATGCGGTGCTGGTGACTGGTGATACATCGGCTGATTTCATCCGGGAGGCGGCCAATTATGATTGGCCAGTACTATACAAGCCAATCAATACAAGCAAGTTGATCTCCAGCCTCAGCGCACAACAAAAATCTGCCTGACCGTCTGCCTGGAAGCGGGGCAGGGTTCTGTTCGTGCCGGTTCAACACTTCTCACGCCTTTTGATTTCCGAGATCGTATTTCATGATGTCCGTCATCAAATGGGCAATTATCCGGTTTTGGCTCTATCATCCTGACATCACCTGCTGCCATACGAAAATTCTGTTTTATTGTGGCATGCTGAGCGAGTGTTCAGGCTGAAGAAAATCACAGTGAAGGCTGCGAAGAAACCTGTATGAGGATTTTCAGAATGAGAGTGGATATATGAATGTGTGGGGCAAATACAGTGAGGCTATGTGGCATGTCCTGTCTATGCTGTGCGCATTAGCCGTACTGTTCCTGCTCTCGAATTCATTTTTGCAAGCGCCCTGCTGGAGCCTGTTTTTTCTGGTCGCCATCATAGCCTGGCCAATCTGGCATTATCAAAAGGAACGGGTGCTGTTCCATCGCCGCGCCATTCTGGCAGGTATTTCCCTGGAAGACAGCTGGATCAGACGCTGGTTCTGGGCGGGACATATTACCAGTCTCTGGCAAGTGGTCGTGGCCTTGATCTGGGCCCTGCTGATGCTCGCTTTCGGGGCACTTCTGGAACACGAGCAATGGCTGGTGCTACTGGCCGATATTCTTGTCATTCTGCTGGTCATGGGGCCGGTAAGCCGGCGTTTGTCGGGCCAGATTCAAGGCTGGCAACTGGGGGCTGTGGTGCGCCAATGGCCGATGCTCTGGATTAATGTTGCGCTCCTGTCCCTCAGCTTCTTCCTCATTGATTTTTTGCTTGGCGCACCCGATACCAGGCTATTGAACTGGAATGCGGTTGCCGAAAATGCATTTTCCGAAGTAAATGCCGCCGCAATCTGCCCAGTGGCCGGGTGGCTGGTTGGCATCATTAATGTTGTGAATCACCTGACCTGGCATGCTTTGCAATCATTAATTCCTGGCCTGCCTGACCAACATCTCAAACTTTTCGCCTGGGTGGTCGTGCTGCTTAAATCAGGTATTGTTGCCTATGCCTTTACACGATTTCAACTCGGCATTGTTTCGCTGGTCGAGCATCTTGGTTTGCGTCAGAGCGGGCCGGAAGGCATAAGCGCCTTTTCGAAGGGTTTTTTTCTGACGATACTCGTGCTTGCCGTTCCCTATTTGTATGCCACATACAAACTGCAGGGTCTGGACATGGAATCGGTGAAGAAACTTCCGGAAAAACTCGCCGAGTTGACC
>JBFKMJ010000038.1:0-8795 GCA_041629915.1 Gallionella sp. | reverse complement strand
CAATCCGGTTTTTTTGAAGATGCCGCGGACGGCACACTGTTTCTCGATGAAATCGGCGAACTGCCACTGGAACTTCAGACCAAGCTGCTGCGGGTGCTTGAAAACGGCGAATATCAGCGCGTCGGCGAAACCGAAACACGCAAGAGTCGGGCGCGCATCATCGCCGCGACCAATCGCAATTTACGCGATGCAGTCAAAACCGGCTCTTTTCGCGCGGACCTGTATCACCGCCTTAATGTATTTTCAATTGCTGTCCCGCCGCTGCGCGAACTGGGCCAGGACAAGCTGCTGCTGCTCGACCATTTCCGCGTATATTATGCGCAGCAAATCGGGCAGGCGCCTTTTGAACTGAACCCGGACGCAATGCAATGCTGGGAGCAATACAGTTTTCCCGGCAACACCCGCGAATTGCGCAACATCGTCATTCGCCTGATCACAAAATATCCCGGAAAAACACTTGATGCTGCGCAGTTACGGGATGAATTTGAGCCGCCGGAAATCTCCGGCACAACGGACGCCGAACCGAAGGACAAGGCCCGGGACAGGCTCATGGCAGGCAATTTCAATCTGGATCAATATCTGCACGAACAGGAATATCAGCACATTGTCACGGCGCTGGAAATTGCCTCCGGCAACATCAGCGAGGCCGCCCGGCTGCTCGGCATCAACCGGACCACGCTGCACAGCCGCCTGGGCGCACACGGGAAACTTAACGTATAGGATTTCAATATGTACCTGGAACACTTCGGCCTCAACGAACCCCCCTTCAGAATTACGCCCGTCACAGTGTTCTTTTTCTCAGGAGCGAACCGCGGCGAAATTCTGGATGCATTGATCTACTCGTTGAGCGAGGCTGAAGGCATCATCAAGGTCAGTGGTGAGGTCGGCAGCGGCAAAACCATGCTGTGCCGCATGTTGCTGGAAAAACTCCCCGGGCATATCGAAACCATCTACCTGGCAAATCCCAGCCTGTCGCGCGAGGAGATGCTCTATGCCATTGCCGACGCGCTTGGCCTGCGCATCGATGGCGAACGCATCGGCATCATCATGCAGAATATCCAGAACCGACTCGAGGAAAAAATACGCGAAGGCAAGCGTATTGTCGTTCTGGTGGATGAGGCGCATGCCATGCCACTGGACACGCTGGAAGAATTGCGACTGCTCTACAACCTGCAGCTCGGCGATTCAAAATTGCTGCAGATTATCCTGTTTGGGCAGCCGGAACTGAACGCCAAGCTGGATCAGCCGAATATGCGCCAGCTCAAGGATCGCATCGTGCATCACTTCCATATGCAACCGCTGTCGCGCAATGCACTTGAAAACTACCTGATGTTCCGGCTACGTACCGCAGGTTATCACGGCCCCAGCATTTTCTCGACGCCCGCCCTCAAACTTATTGCCGGCGCATCCAGCGGATTGATGCGCCGCGTCAATGTTCTCGCAGACAAATCCCTGCTGGCTGCCTTCGTGGAAGATACTCACAACATCGAAGCTCGCCATGTTCAGGCGGCGATGCGCGACAGTGAACTCAAGCCAGCCCGCACCCTGCCCGATAAAAAATTACTGGCTGGCGGCGCCGTTGCGGCCTTGCTTCTGGCAGGTCTGGTCGCCTGGTGGGCGCTGGACAAACAGCGGGTAGAAGCCCGGGGGCAAAAAACAGAAATCGGCGCAGTTTCCCAGCCTGCGCCCGCAACCGTGGCGGCGCCTGTCGAGACCCCTCCCGCAATTGCCGCACAATCGGATAACGCGCCTGAGCCGGCAACCGAAATGAAAATGGCACAGGCTGCTGCTACAGCCAATCCGGCGCCTCCGGCTGAACCTGTGGCGGCCGCCACACTGCCGGAAACGGATACCAGTTCGTCAACCAGGACTACGAGCCTGTTTGAACAACGCATGGCAGCAGGCAGACAATTGCTCGAACAGAAAGAGGCTGTCGCCAGCATTCAATTGTTCTACAACACCGCCATCAAACAGGAACGCATCGAAGGTTTTCTGAAACGCGCCGATGCGCTGGGCGTACTTTCCGAAATTTACCTGCTGCCGGCCACATTTGGGGGTAAAGACGGGTTGCGCGCACTCTATGGCACATATCCATCCGCTGATGCCGCGCACAACGCAATCAAAGACCTGCCCGAACGCTACCAGGAAGCCTTTGCCACATCCGCATCCGTTTACACTTACCCGTGAATATAGGCCGAACGGCATATTGAGCAAGGTCTGCAAAGCTGTTAGGCTGCCCACCGACAGGAGGAATGAAAGCATGAAAACATAAAAAAATAAAAAACATAAGGAAGGGAAGGGCAAGAATGCGTTCATGCAACCTGTTACATCTCTGCGCCGCCAGTGCACTCCTGGCGGGTTGTGGCACCCAACCGATTCAACCCTCGGACAAGCACATCCGGCAACAGGACAGTTTGCCCACCGCCTCCATTCCGCAACCGATCAAACGGGCTGCTCCGCTTCCGCCGCCCAAGCCTTCCCCGAAGGCGGATACTTACAGCGTCGTCGTCACCAATGTCCCGGCACAGGAAATTCTGTTTGCCCTGGCGCGCGATGCAAAAATCAATCTGGACATCCATCCCGGCATTCAGGGGGCCGTCACGCTGAATGCGCTGAACCAGACCCTGCCCCAAATTCTCACGCGCATCGCCAAACAGATCGACATGCGTTACGAACTGGACAATGGCAATCTGACCGTGATGCCGGACACGCCCTATCTGCATAGTTACAAGATCGACTATGTGAACATGACACGCGACACCGAAGGGGCAATGGCCAACGCGACACAGGTCGGCACAGGTTCATCCACCGGCGGTGCAGCGGGAACCAGCGGCAACAATTCTTCACTCGCCATCAAGAATACTTCCCGGAATCACTTCTGGGAAACCCTGATTCAGAACATCAAGGACATCCTGCGGGAGACTGACAAGGAGGTCGTTGTTGGTCGCCGTGCCGCCGCCAGCGACCCGCAGGACTCCCCGGGCGAGGTGGCAGACACTGAAAAGTCCGGGACTTCAGCACTGACAGGCAGCGGTGCATTGGAGAAAAACTCCGCCGAAAGCGATTACAAGAACTACCAGACCCTGCTGGCCGCCTCGGTCATCGCCAATCCGGAAAACGGTCTGATCACCGTGCGCGCCACCGGCAAACAACATAGGAAATTGCAGGAGTTTGTCGACCAGATCATGGTTAATGCACGCAGGCAAGTGCTGATCGAAGCCACCGTCGTTGAGGTGCGCCTGAACGACCAGTATCAGCAAGGCATCAACTGGTCATTACTGCAGCGAGGCGGCAGCGGTTTTCAGTTAAGCCAGCAGGCGACCGGCCAGACCGGCGCCGGAACCGGCCTGGTTGCCAGCAATGCTGCAAGCCTGTTTGTTCTCGATTACCTCAATCCCACTTCCAGACTGGGCAACCTGACCGCATCGATTTCCCTGCTGGAATCGTTCGGTACGGTAAAGGTGTTATCCAGCCCCAAACTCAGCGTCATGAACAATCAGACCGCCATGCTGCGCGTGGTGGATAACCTGGTTTACTTTACCGTCAAGGCTGACACGACCACCAACCAGACCAGCTCCGTTACCACCTTCACCACCACGCTCAACACCGTTCCCATCGGCTTCACCATGAGCGTGACACCACAGATCAACGATAGCGATACGGTGCAGATCAATCTGCGCCCCTCCATTTCACGCCTGCTGGGTTATGTCAACGACCCCAATCCATCGCTCACTGTGGCAAGCCCCATCCCGGTAACCTCGACACGCGAAATGGAATCGATACTGAAAATCGAAAACCGTCAGATCGCTGTCATGGGCGGGCTCATGCAGGATGAAGCCAAGAATAATACCGATGCCATTCCCGGGCTAACCAACATTCCGATAGCGGGCAACCTGTTCCGGAATCGCAATGACACCAACACGAAAACCGAGCTGGTGATTTTCCTGCGCCCCACGGTCATCAAGGATGCCAGCATCGCCGGGGATTTCCGCGCGTACCGCGACATGCTGCCTGATCAGGACTTCTTTAAAAAAGCTTCGCCGGCAAACCCCGAGAAACCATGACATGAGCCTGCTTCTGGATGCCCGCAGAAAGTCCCAACAGGCGCATGAGCTTCGGCTCGAAGACACTGCGCCAACGAACGGTGCTGAATCAGGCGGTACCGATTACACTCACGATGCTGATGAAGCTGCGCGCAGTGCCGGGCTGAATTTGTTCAATGCAAAATCACCGCTGCCGCCATCCGGGGGCTCGCGCCCCGATCCCAAGCTGTGGCTTGCGCTGGGCGGCACAATATTGCTGGTCGCGATCGGGGTGGGATACCTGTGGTATCTCGATTCGGCCGGCACCCCTGCGCCGCGCCGCCCGATTGCAGCAGCGCCTGTTGCCCGGGTTCAGCCCATTACTCAGGCACAACCAGCCCCCAGCGCCGAACCCGCGCCGCAAGAGACCCTGATTCCCGGCATCGGCATACAGGCTGCCAGCGAGGACGTCCCGAAGGATGAACACGCGGCCTCTCCCGGGAACGCACCCGTACAGGCTACACCGGTTCGCGCGCCCGAGCCGGCACGCCAGGATGACAGCCCGATAATCATAGCGCAGCAGAAAATAACCGAGCAAATCGACCCGTTGCTTCTGGACGCCTATACCGCCTATCAACGCGGCGAACTGGATCATGCACGACAACTTTACCTGGCACTGTTCCAGAAAGATGCGCGCAACACCGATGTGCTGCTCGGACTTGCCGCCATCGCACAGCAACAGGGAAACCAGATGATTTCGGCACAGTATTACGCCCGCATCCTGGAGCTGGACCCGCGCAACGCGGCCGCAAATGCCGGTATGTCCACGTTGAGAAGCGATGACGAACACGCCGAAAGCCGGCTGAAAAATCTGCTGCGCGAACAGGGCAACGCCGCCGCCCTGCATTTTGCACTGGGCCATCTCTATGCCGGGCAGTCGCGCTGGGGCGAGGCGCAGCAGGCCTACTTCAATGCCTATACGCTGGAACCCGGCAATCCGGAATTCGCCTTCAATCTTGCCGTCAGTCTGGACCATCTTGGCCAGGGCCCATTGGCTCTGCAGCATTACCAGCGCGCCTTGCAACTCGATCCGTCGCACCGCGCAGGCTTCGATCAAGCGCAAATCGAACTGCGTGTAAGGGAACTGACGCGCTGATTATTCATGACTGAGAGCCCACTCCAACAACCGCTGGGACAAATACTGGTCGACAAGGGCGTCATCAGCGATGACCAGTTGCGCATCGCCCTGCAGGAACAGGACAAAACACATCAGCCTCTGGGACGCCTGCTGGTTCGCCTGGGCTTCCTCTCGGAAGCCACCATCCGTGATGTCCTTTCGGAAAATCTCGGACAGGAAAGTGTCTCCCTCGCCAGCATCATTATCGACCCGGCTGCGCTGGCGCTCATCCCAAAAGACGTTGCGCGGCGCTATCAATTATTGCCGCTGTCAGTCAATCCGGCTGACTGCACCCTGACCCTGGCCGTTGCCGATCCGGACAATATCATCGCACTGGACCAGGTGCGCGCCCTGCTCAAGGACGAGTACCGGCTCATCACCCAGCTTGCCAGCGAATCCGACATCCTGCGCGCGATCGATCAGTACTACGGCTTCGAGCTTTCCATCGACGGCATCCTGCATGAGATTGAGCCGGGCGAAATGGAGTACCAGACACTGCAATCCGGTGTAAGCGAATTCAGCCAGCCGGTCGTGCGTCTGATCGATGCGCTGTTGACCGAGGCGGTACAGCAGGGCGTGTCCGACATCCACTTCGAGCCGGAAAGCAGTTTCCTGCGTATCCGCTACCGCGTTGATGGTGTGCTACGCCAGGTCCGCAGCCTGCACAAAAGCTTCTGGTCGGCCATGGTGGTGCGCCTGAAGGTGATGAGCGGCATGAATATCGCCGAAACGCGCGCGCCGCAGGACGGGCGTATCTCCCTGCGCCTGTCCGGCCGTCCGATCGATTTTCGCGTTGCTTCGCATCCCACCACGCACGGCGAGAATATGGTGCTGCGCATTCTGGATCGGCAAAAAGGCATCGTACCGCTTGACCAGATCGGCCTGGACGACATTGCGCTCAACATGCTGAAAATGATCATCGCCAAACCGGAAGGCATTGTGCTGGTGACCGGACCCACCGGCAGCGGCAAGACCACGACGCTGTACTCGATCCTGAATCACATCAACACCGAGTCGGTCAACATCATGACCCTTGAAGACCCGGTTGAATATCCGGTTTCACTGATCCGCCAGACCTCGGTGAATGAAGCCGCCAAGATGGATTTCGCCAACGGCATCCGTTCCATGATGCGTCAGGACCCGGACATTATCCTGGTCGGCGAAATCCGCGACCATCCCACTGCCGAAATGGCCTTCCGCGCTGCGATGACCGGCCACCAGGTATATTCGACGCTGCACACCAACTCAGCCATCGGCGCGATCCCGCGTCTGCTTGACATCGGCATCCTGCCGGACATCATGGCCGGCAACATCATCGGCATCGTGGCGCAGCGCCTGATACGCCTGTTGTGCGGGGAATGCAAATACGCCTATCAACCGGATGCACATGAACGCAAGCTGCTGGGGATCGAACCGGATCAGGTCATCACCCTGTATCGCGCTGCCGGCTGTGATGCCTGCAATCACCACGGCTACAATGGCCGCATTGCCATCATGGAACTGCTGAAGATGGACCACGAGCTGGATGACCTGATCTCGCATCGCGCCAGCACACGACAAATCAGGGAGGCCGCGCTCGCAAAGGGATTCCGCCAGCTGGCAATGGATGGCATTCGCCGTATCCGGCAGGGGGTTACCTCCCTCGCGGAGGTCAGTCGTGTGGTGGATCTGTCGGACAGGCTATAACATGGCACTCTACTCCTACCGCGCAACCGACCACCAGGGAAAGCCCAGCAAAGGGCTGCAGGATGCGGCCAATGTCATAGACCTGGAATTGCGCTTGAAGCGCGGCGGCCTGGATTTGATTAATGCCCAGGTAGACACACGGAAATATCGTATTGGGCGCAGCAAAATCAAGCGCCCCGAGCTGATTACCTTCTTCTTCAACCTTGAGCAGCTCAGCCATGCCGGCGTACCGTTGCTGGAAAGCCTCGCAGATCTGCGCGACACGATGAACGACATGCACTTCCGGGAGATCATCGCCAGCCTGATTGAGGCTATCGAGGGCGGCAAGAAACTCTCCCAGGCAATGGAGCAACACCCGGATGCATTCGACAATATTTTTATCAGCCTGACGCGTGCCGGTGAAGAAAGCGGCCGCCTGCCGGAAGTTTTCCAGCACATCACCGAATCGTTGAAATGGCAGGACGAAATGGCATCGCACACCAAGACCATCATGATTTATCCGGCCTTTGTCGGAACCATCGTGCTGGCCATCACCTTTTTTCTGATGATTTATCTGGTTCCACAACTGGTTGGTTTCATCAAGGGCATGGGGCAGGAAGTTCCGATCCAGACGCGAATCCTGCTGGCCACATCGGCATTTTTTGTGAATTACTGGCATATGATGATTGCCCTGCCGATTGTCCTGCCGATAATTGCCAAACTGATTATCACCTCCAGCCCGGAAATGCGGTTCAGGTTCGACAACCTGAAACTGAACTTCTGGGTGACCGGTCCGATTCTGCGCAAAATTATCCTGGCACGCTTTGCCAACACCTTTGCCATGATGTACGGCTCCGGCGTAAGCATACTCGAATGCATCGCCAATTCACGCGACGTGGTCAACAACAAGGTGGTCGCAAAGAGCCTCGAAGACGTGGCGCATGAAATAGAATCCGGCAAGAACCTGACGCAGAGTTTCCAGCACACCGGCATGTTTCCGCCGCTGGTCATACGCATGCTCAAAGTGGGCGAAGCGACCGGCTCGCTGGACAAGGCGCTGCTCAATGTCAGCTACTTCTATGATCGCGACGTGAAGGACTCCATCAAGAAGGTGCAGGTCATGATCGAACCGACCATGACACTTATTCTCGGGGTCTTGCTCGGCTGGATCATGCTGTCGGTCCTGTCACCGATTTACGACATCATCGGCAAGGTGCAATTCTGATGAAACGCCTGCTGCTCTTCCTGAGTTCGGACCACCTCCATGCGCAAGTGATGTCACATGGCAAAATTGTCGCGCAACATGGATTCAGCGATTCGCCGGATGGGCACAAGGATTTCGAAGCATTCCTGAAGACGGCAAAATACCGGACTTATCTGCTGGTGGACCTGATCGAGGAAGATTTTCGCCAGGAAACCATTCTGCACCTCTTCGGACGCAACCGCAGCGCGCTGCTGGAGCGCAAATTTGACCAGTTCTATCGCGGCACGCCTTTCTGCCAGGCAACCCTGCTGCAACGCCAGAAAACCGGACGGCGCGATGATGACATGCTGTTCTCCGCCCTCACCAACCCGTCTCTCATCAAGCCCTGGCTGAACATTCTGCTGGCGCAGCAAACCCCGCTCGCGGGCATCTACTCCGTGCCGCAAATCAGCGCGCCACTGGTTAAAGACCATCCCTCCAGTCACCTATTGCTCATTTCCTGGGAAAAATTTTCCGGGCTGCGTCAAACCTACTTCAGCAAACATCGACTGCAAATTTCCCGGCTGACACCCATCAGTAGCGGTCAGACCTTCCAGCAGGCCGTGGTAACAGAGCTGTCCCGCACATACCAGTACCTGAAAAACCTGAGCCTGCTGCCGTCGGGGCAAACCCTGGATGTGCGCCTGCTTGCCCATAGCAACGACCTGATCGAGCTGCAGATGCAGCT
>JBFKMJ010000037.1:0-8795 GCA_041629915.1 Gallionella sp. | reverse complement strand
GACATCATCTTCTTCTGGGTGGCGCGCATGGTGATGATGACCAAGCACATCACCGGCAAGATTCCGTTCAGGGACGTGTATGTACACGGCCTGATCCGCGATGCAGAAGGCCAGAAGATGTCCAAGTCCAAGGGCAACGTGCTCGACCCGATCGACCTGATCGACGGCATCGGCATCGAGGAACTGGTAAAGAAGCGCACCAGCGGATTGATGAACCCGAAGCAGGCGGCACAGATCGAAAAGCGCACGCGCAAGGAATTTCCTGAAGGCATTGCGGCATTCGGCACCGACGCGCTGCGCTTCACCTTCGCCTCGCTCGCCTCGCCGGGGCGCGACATCAAGTTCGACATGCAGCGCTGCGAGGGCTATCGCAACTTTTGCAACAAGCTGTGGAACGCCACGCGCTTTGTGCTGATGAATTGCGAGGGCAAAGACTGTGGGCTGTCAGAACACGGCAAGGATAACTGTCACAGCGGCTATCTGGATTTTTCCCCAGCCGACCGCTGGATCGTCAGCCAACTACAGCGCGTCGAGGATGAGGTAGCGAAGCATTACGCCGACTACCGCTTCGACCTGCTGGCCAGAGCGATCTACGAATTTGTCTGGGATGAGTATTGCGACTGGTATCTCGAACTTGCCAAAGTGCAAATGCAGGCCGGCAGCGATGCGCAGCAACGCGCTACCAGGCGCACACTGGTGCGCGTGCTGGAAACGATACTGCGCCTTGCGCATCCGCTGATTCCGTTCATCACCGAAGAGCTCTGGCAAAAGGTCGCACCGGTTGCGGGCCGCAACGGCGGAAGCATCATGCTGCAAGCCTACCCGAGCCCCGATCTGGCGCGCTGCGATGAAACATCCGAGGCGTGGGTGACAACTCTGAAAACGATGGTCAACGCCTGCCGCCGCATGCGCAGCGAAATGAACCTGTCACCCGCGCAACGGGTTCCGCTACTCGCGGTGGGCGATGGTATGCTGCTTGGTGCCTTCACACCCTATCTGCAGGGTCTGGCCAAATTGAGCGAAGTGAGTGTGCTGGATGCGCTGCCGGATACCGATGCGGCAGTCGCCATTGTCGGCAATTTCCAGCTGATGCTGAAGGTGGAGATCGATGTCGCCGCAGAACGCGAGCGACTGGACAAGGAGATTGCGCGTCTGACCGGCGAAACCGCCCGCGCGCAAGCCAAGCTGACCAACGAAAGTTTCGTTGCGCGCGCCCCGGCGGCCGTCGTGGAACAGGAGCGCAAGAGACTGGAAGAATTCGGTGCGACGCTGGCGCAGTTGCAAATTCAGCGCAAAAAACTGAGCTGATCCGCCGCGCCATTCCTGGCATCAGCGATAACAGTCGTCAACGGCGACGAATCAGAAAGACGAACTCGCCGTTCTCTTCGGTCGAGGACAGCAACTCATTGCCGGTCTTGCTGCAGAAATCGGCAAAATCCCGGGGTGACCCTGCATCCGTTGCCACAACGCATAGCACCTGCCCGCTATTCATGGTGGACAACGATTTTTTTGCGCGCAGGATTGGCAACGGGCAGGCCAGGCGCCGCACATCCAGTTCAACATCACTCATTCCGGCCACCGTCTTTCTGACAGCGCGCTATGCCATCGTGCATCATTTTCATGAAATCCGTAATCTCCTTATTGCTCTTTCGGTCGATTCTGGTCTGCCAGCAAACGTGAAATACGGGTATTCGCCATCGACAACCGCTTCACCAGCATGCGCAGAAATGCATCGCTGAACTGAAAGCGGCACCCAGATGTGGCGTGCATCAGCGCATCCGGATTTATTTCCATCAGCACCACATCATTCTTGGCAATCACATCGGTACTGCGTTTGAAATCGCGTTCAGAAAGGTTTGCCATTTCACCAAAACAATCGCCGCGGTGCAGCAGACTTAACAATCTGCCATGCTTGACCACGCGCACCGTGCCCTGCGCCAGAATGTAGAACATGCGCCCGCTCTCGCCGTCATGCAAAATATATTCCGACTCCGCCACCTTGCGCCACTCGCTGATACGCAACACTTCCCACAGCTCCACGTCGCTGAAATTTCTGAAGAACGCGAGACTGCGCAGGATATCGAATTTCTCGGTATCAAATATCTCCTTGCGTGAGGGAGCCGCCAGACTGAAAAATCCAACCAGATCACGCGCAAACTCATCCCAGGTCTGGTAGCGTCTCGCCATATCCTTGGCCATCGCGCGCTGCACAATCGCATCCAGTTCCGGCGGTATTTCAGGGCGAAACATGCTGGGCAGTGACGGTTCGATGTTGAGAATGTGGTAGATCATGCTGAAGTTATTGCTTGCATCGAACGGCAATTTGCCGGTGAGCAGCTTGTACATCACCACCCCCAGCGAATAAATGTCGGTCTGGTGCGTCAGTGGCTGCTCCTTGACCTGTTCTGGCGACATATAAGCCGGCGAACCGACCCCGCTTACCTGGGTGGTCTGCTGATTCTGGATCGCGGCCGAACCAAAATCCGAAATCTTGATGTTTGTCTCACCCTGCAGCAGGATATTGGCGGGTTTGATGTCGCGATGAATCACCCCTTGATACTGCGCATACTCTAGCGCTTTGCAACACTTGTAGGTGATTTCTGCGATCGTGCTGATGGGCAACAAACTGTCCACTTCGGCGTACTGCTCGAGGGTGCTCCCCTCGATGTACTCCATTACCATATAATTCAAGTCGCCGTTCATCACGGCATCAAGAATTTTTACAATGTGCGGATGCGACAGCTTGCCGGCCAGTGAGGCTTCCGTCATCAGCAACTTGCGATAGATTTTGGCAGTGTTACCGTCGCGCAGGCTTTTCAAATCGAATAATTTGATCGCAACCTGCTGTTTACTGAACGTGTCGGTCGCCAGGTACACGATACTGGTCGCCCCGGTGCCGAGTTCACGCACAATTTCGTATTTGCCAATTTTATCCATCTGCGTCATTTTGTTCATAACCCCGCAAGTTTGCGCACTTTATACCGCAAAGTCCAGATTGAAACACCTCGCAACAATGTCGATTGTCCTGACAGGTGTGAACTACAGACGAAAGCAACTATCATAGTCACCATGAAAAAACTGTCCCTGCTGCTGTTATTGTGTTTCCCTCTCCATGTCATGGGCGATGGCTTGCCTGATCTGGGCGACACATCGCAAACTGTGCTCACCCCGCTGCAGGAACGCCAGATCGGCCAGCAAAGCATGTTGCAGATTCGCGCCAGCAAACAATACCTGGACGATGCAGAAATCAATGATTACCTCAACCGGCTCGGCTACAAACTGGTCGAAAACAGTGCAGAACCGGGTTTGGGCTTCGAGTTCTTTGTTCTCAATGATTACAACATCAATGCCTTTGCCATGCCGGGCGGCTTCATTGGCGTGAATAGCGGGTTGCTGCTGACGACGCAGAGCGAATCGGAGCTGGCCGCCGTACTCAGCCATGAAATCGCCCATGTCACGCAACACCATCTGGCGCGCATGGTCGCCGGGCAACAAGGCGACAGCCTGGCCTCAATGGCCGCTATTGCCATTGCCATCCTTGCCGCACGCAGCAATCCGCAGGCTTCACAGGCGGCAATCACCAGCATGCAGGCGCGCAGCATGCAGAAACAGCTCGATTTCACCCGCACCCACGAGCAGGAAGCGGATCGCATCGGGCTGGATATTTTGCAGAAATCGAATTTCAATATCCACGCCATGCCGGAATTTCTGGACCGGTTGCAGAAAGCCACCCGCTTGCTTGAAGGAAACACGCCAGGTTACCTGCGCACCCACCCGATCACCAGCGAACGCATCGCCGATATTGAAAATCGTGTGCAGAAACAGTCCTATCGCCTGATTGCCGACAGCCTGGATTTTCAGCTGGTACGCACCAAGCTGATCGGATGGCAGAAAACTGCGGCAGATGCCGTGACTTATTTCAGCGACGCCCTGGGCGCGCAGAAACACGGCAACCCGATTGCGCAGCGCTACGGACTGGTAAGCGCCCTGTTGCGCAGCAATGAAATCGAACGCGCCGCTCAGGAACTGGCAACACTGCGCAAACAGACCGAAGATGATCCGGTAGCCAGAAATAATCCGATGATAGAAACGCTCGCCGGACAGGTTAAACGCGCCACCATGAACGACACCGAAGCGCTGGCATTTTATCGCACCGCGGTAAAGAATCATCCACAGCATCGCGCCCTGATTTACGATTACGCCAATCTTCTACTGAACAGCAACCAGGCGGAAACCGCTGTCAAGATGCTCACCGAACAACTCATCCGTCATCCCAGCGACACCACGCTTTACGACCTGCAAGCCCGCGGCTATAACCTGATGGGGAAACGTTTCGAGCAACACCAGGCACTGGCTTACAGCTATGCCTGGCAAGGCAACCTCTACGCAGCAATTGAACAGCTCGAATTGGCCAGACAAGCCGGCGGGAGTTTCTACCAGCTCTCCACCATCGAAAGCGATCTGAGGGAGTTGCGGGAGATGATGGGCACGAGCAGCAGAAAATAATCCTGATGCGCGTTTATCCGGATGACCTCGCCTTCCCGCGGCTACATGCAAACGGAGTGCATTGCGCCCCGTAGCCTTGCCCAATCAGGAATGCGTTAAACCGAAAAGGACGATCCGCAACCGCAAGTCGATGCAGCCTGGGGATTCTTGATGACAAACTGGGAACCCTCAAGCCCTTCCTGATAATCGATTTCCGCCCCGGCCAGATACTGGAAGCTCATCGGGTCAATCAGCAACTGCACTCCATTTTTGCTCAGCACGGTATCATCTTCGTTGGTCTCTTCATCGAAGGTAAAACCGTACTGGAAGCCAGAACAGCCGCCGCCGCTGACGAATACGCGCAGCTTGAGATCGGCGTTGCCTTCTTCCTCGATGAGTTGCTTTACCTTGTTGGCCGCATTATCGGTAAAAACCAGCAGATCCTGCGTTTCGTCCACTGTCTGTTCGGTCACTGCATTCATAATTGCTCTCCTTCAATAAATTATTCAGCGCTATTCAGTTTGAATGCCACCACTTTCTCCTGCTCCGCAGCATCGCAATGTATCAGGCGCCCTTCGATGATTGCACCCAGCTGGATTTCCAGCGTTTTGTAATGCACATCACCATTGACCTTGGCTTTACCCTGGAGTTCCAGATATTCGCTGGCAGAAACCTGACCGCTGATCGTGCCATTGACAACCAGATGGGTCACATTCACCTCACCGTTTACCTGTGCATGCTCACTCAGCACCAGCGTGCTCTGTTTATCCTGGGCCGCGATGACATTGCCATTCACTTGCCCGTCAATACGCATCCCGCCATTGAAGTTCAAATTCCCTTCGATAGTCGTACCCACACCGATCAGGGAATCGATACGATTCTGTGGCTTACTGTGTTTTTTGCCAAACATGAACACTCCTTGCACAAAACTGTATTTCTAGGACAACTCAACACTCTGCCGCACCCTCGGCTCGCTCGCCCCCTGTTCAAATATCCGCACCTGGATGCTTTCAAGTTGTGCATCCTCAGGCAACTGAATACTTTGTTCTACACGCCGATAATACTTGAAACTGAGCCGAAATTGGGCATTTTCTGACGCGTCCTGCGGGAACAAATACGTGGTTCGCTGCCCGTCTTTCAGCACCGAGGCAACCAGCTGATAACTGCCCTTAAATTCCTTGGCACGTTGACCACTCTGCACCAGCAGCATGCGCAGATGGTATTCACCGGGTATTTTATCGCGCTCAAGCTTCAGGCGATGTACACCCAGCTCCCCCGCCTTGCCATGCGTCGCGGTTAGGTTCTGAAAGAACGCCAGGTCTTCCTGGAGGCTGACATTTTCATCCGACAGGTTTTTCAACTGCCGGGACGTTTCCTTGTTGCTGGCCTGTTCGATCTGAATTTGCCGTTCATGCTGCGCCACCTGGCTGTTCAGTTGCACATTTTCTATTGTCAGTCGGGTGACCTGCTCGCGCAATCTGGCCAATTCCTGCTGGGTTTCCCCGCGATGGAATCCCCCCAGCTCCAGCCCGCTGCTGTACGCCCACCATGCAAAACCCAACGCTGCCAGCACAAACGGCACCGTCAGGCTCCAGCGCAGATACCAAGGGATATGCGGTCGCACCGAAAGTTTCGGCGCAGAAATGCTGAAACTGCGCTTAACGCGTCGCCACATCATTACGGCAGCAATGGCACGTTGTTAAGTGCAGTTGCCTCCGGCATCCCAAACATGATATTCATGTTTTGCACCGCCTGCCCCGCTGCGCCCTTGACCAGATTATCGATCACCGACAACACCACGACGGTATCACCGCCCTGTGGCCGGTGCACCGCAATGCGGCAATGGTTCGCACCGCGCACCGAACGCGTCTCCGGATGGCTGCCTGCAGGCATCACATCCACGAATGGTTCGTCAGCGTAACGTTGCTCGAACAACGCATGCAAATCCGTTTCACGCGTCAACCTGCCATACAGCGTGGCATGAATACCGCGAATCATCGGGGTCAGATGCGGCACAAAGGTCAGCCCGACCGGTTTGCCGGTCACGCTCGACAGACCCTGCCTGATTTCGGGTAAATGGCGATGGCCTGCAACCCCGTATGCCTTGAAATTATCCCCCGCCTCGGGAAACAAGGTCGCGATTTCCGCCTTGCGCCCGGCACCGGAAACTCCCGACTTGGCGTCGGCAATCAGACTGTCCGGCTCGATCACGCCCGCCTCCAGCAGCGGAATGAATCCCAATTGCACTGCCGTCGGATAACAACCCGGGTTAGCAACCAGCCGGGCTGATTTGATCCGTGCGCGATTCGCCTCCGGCAAGCCATATACCGCCTCACCCACCAGATCCGGGCAGGCATGCGCCATGCCGTACCACTTTTCCCATGCGGCGATGTCTTGCAAGCGAAAGTCGGCGGCCAGATCGATCACCTTCACCCCGGCATCCAGCAGAACCCGCACCTGCTGCATGGCTATGCCATTCGGAGTGGCAAAAAACACCAGGTCGCATTGTTCCAGATGCGCGTCATCCGGATGGGTGAATGACAAATCCACGAAGCCACGCAGGCTGGGGAACATTTGACTGACCGGCATACCGGCATCTGCGCGCGAAGTTATTACCTGCAGTGCAACCTGCGGATGTGCCGCCAGCAGGCGCAACAGCTCCACACCGGTGTACCCTGTGCCACCAACTATGCCAACTCTTATCATCCCGACTCCCTTAAATAACCCTTTTCATGATACAACAACTCCAATGCAAAAGCCGCCCGAAGGCGGCTTTTGCGGAGAACACATCTGAAGATTAACGCTTGGAGAACTGCTTGCGACGACGCGCCTTGCGCAGGCCGACTTTTTTACGCTCCACTTCGCGTGCA
The DNA here is from genome assembly GCA_041629915.1 of Gallionella sp. Taxonomy (GTDB): domain Bacteria; phylum Pseudomonadota; class Gammaproteobacteria; order Burkholderiales; family Gallionellaceae; genus Gallionella. The sequence continues at coordinate 1,440 of JBFKMJ010000037.1, read as the reverse complement.
TCGCGAGTCACCAGACCGGCTTGCTTCAGCACCGGCTTGAACTCCTCGTTGTAATCGATCAGTGCGCGGGTGATACCGTGACGCACCGCGCCTGCCTGTCCGGCCTCGCCACCGCCAATGACGTTCACCATGATATCGAACTTGGCCAGTGTTTCAGTCAGCGTCAGCGGTTGACGCACAATCATGCGGCCGGTTTCGCGGGAGAAAAATTCATCCACCGGCTTGTCGTTCACCACGATATCGCCTTTGCCGGGCTTGATAAACACGCGAGCCACTGCACTTTTGCGACGGCCAGTTCCGTAGTTGTAAGTTACGCTCATAATCAGGCCTTCAACAGATTAACGGGTTTCGGTTGCTGCGCCTCATGCGGATGCGCCGCACCGGCATACACCTTCATCTTGCGCAACATTGCATAGCCCAATGGGCCTTTCGGCAACATGCCCTTCACTGCTTTTTCCAGCACACGGCTAGGGTGACGCTGCTGCAGCTTGGCAAAGTTGGTAGTGTACAAACCGCCCGGATAGGTGGTGTGACGATGGTACAGCTTGGCTTCCGCCTTGTTACCTGTCACGCGCAATTTGTCGGCGTTGACCACCACAACGAAATCGCCGGTATCCACGTGCGGTGTGTAGATTGCCTTGTGTTTGCCACGCAAACGCGCAGCGATCTGCGCTGCCAAGCGACCCAGCACCTGATCAGCTGCGTCAACCAGAAGCCAGTCGTGCTGGACTTCTTCGGCTTTGGCGGAAAATGTTTTCATAGCCACTGTTCCTAGAATTCTTTAAGTAAACCTCGAAGGGCGCGCATTCTATTGCAGCACGGCAGGCACTGTCAAATGCTATTTAATCTCCTGTAAGGAGCAAATGTAATGCTCTCAATTCCTGCCAAAGTGGAAATGCCCGCTCGGCTCTGCTTACCGCTCGAAAGCTTGTACAATAACTCCCGCGCACAGGCTCAACAGCCTGAGAAATTCTTTTGAATCCCGATGAAACCGATCCCATTCAACAAGCCGTTCATTATCGGACGCGAACTGGCCCTGATCGCCGATGCAGTGTCGCAGGGCCATCTCTCCGGCGACGGTGCCTACACCAAGCTCTGTCATCACTGGTTCGAGGAGCATCTGGACTGTCGCAAGGCGCTGCTCACCCATTCATGTACGGCCGCACTGGAGATGGCAGCAATCCTGTGCGACATCCAGCCCGGCGACGAGGTCATCCTGCCGTCCTACACCTTTGTCTCCACCGCCAATGCCTTTGTGTTGCGCGGTGCCGTCCCGGTGTTCGTGGATATCCGCCCCGACACACTGAACCTCGATGAAAAGCTGATCGAGGCCGCCATCACCCCGAAAACCAAGTGTATCGTGCCGGTGCATTATGCCGGCGTGCCGTGCGAAATGGATGCGATCATGGAGATTGCCCGACGCAATAATCTGCTGGTGGT
>JBFKMJ010000036.1:0-8862 GCA_041629915.1 Gallionella sp. | reverse complement strand
TTGCCACGGGAGGAGGCAGGAAGGGAGCGGCGGGAATCAACCGTCTGCCGCAAGATGAATTGCCACAATTCATGCGCGCTTTTGATGAAATATTTACCGGTGCCTCCGTGCCGGAATGAATCCGTGCTCTCCAAGTTCGAACCTTTGCCCGTTCTGGCACTCACAAGCTTTGAGTGCTAGAATTGAAAGATATTAAGGAGGAAATGCCATGAACGCAGCCATGAATCTCCCCTTGCCGTCTGCCGTTGGCAGTCTGGAGGGTTACATACAAACGGTGAATCGCTTTCCCATTCTTTCCAAGGAAGAAGAGTTTTCCCTGGCAACGCGGTTCAAGACTGAGGATGATCTGGGCGCCGCCCGTGAGCTGGTGCTTTCCCATTTGCGCGTCGTGGTCAGCGTGGCGCGCGGCTATGCCGGTTACGGGCTGCCGCAGGCCGACCTGATTCAGGAAGGCAACATCGGCCTGATGAAGGCGGTGAAGCGTTATGACCCGAATCGCGGGGTGCGTCTGGTGTCGTTCGCGCTGCACTGGATACGCGCCGAAATTCACGAGTTCGTGGTGCGCAACTGGAGAATGGTGAAGATCGCCACCACCAAGGCGCAGCGCAAACTGTTCTTCAACCTGCGCAGCATGAAGCAGGGACTGGAACCCCTCAAGCCACAGCAGATCAGTGAAATCGCTCAACAACTTAACGTCAGCGAGCGCGATGTGGTGGAAATGGAAGGCCGTTTTGCCGGGCATGAGCTCGCGCTGGAACCGGGTGGCAGCGACGACAGTGAAAGCTATGCGCCGATTCATTACCTGGCCGACGACGAGGAGTATGAGCCGTCCTCCATCCTGGAAACGTCAGAGCGTGAGCGCCTGCAAACGTCCGGGCTGAAGAATGCACTGGGCGGGCTGGATGAACGCAGCCGCCGCATCATTGAGGCACGCTGGCTGCATGAAGGCGAAACGATGACGCTGCATGAACTGGCGGACGAATTCAGTGTATCAGCCGAACGCATCCGCCAGATCGAGCAGAAGGCCTTAAGCACGATGCATTCGAAGCTGGCCCTGACCGCCACCTGATTTGCAGGTCGCCCAGAATGAAAAAGCCGCAGAAACTGCGGCTTTTTTCTGGCTATGGCCCGGTGCGCGCCTTATTTCACGATTTTCAAATGCGGTTTACGCGGAGGCGGTTTGAGCTCACCGTTGCCACCACTTGCACCCGGCGGCGTCTGTTGCGGGTCGCCCCCCTGAAAAACCAGCCCCTGACCGGTTTCCTTGGCAAATATGCCAATGACCGCCTCAACAGGCACTATCACGTCAGACGGCACACCACCGAAACGTCCATTGCACGTAACCATCTCATTGCCCATTTCCAGACCGCGTACCGCGCCTTCACTGATGTTCAGGACGATTTCACCGTCTTTCACAAAGCTATGCGGCACTTCGGTGTGTTCATCGACGCGCACCGCCAGATAAGGGGTCAGGCCGCTGTCTACACACCATTCGTAAATTGCACGGATCAGGTACGGACGTGTCGACAAATCGCTCATTATTTGCGCATCGCTCTTTCAGAAGGCGTCAGCGCATCAATAAAGCCCTGACGCGAGAACAGCCGTTCGGCATATTTCATCAGCGGCGCAGCATCCTTGCCCATCTGAATGCCATAGTGCTCAAGCCGCCACAGCAATGGCGCAATGGCCACATCCAGCATGGAAAACTCATCACCCAGCAGAAACTTCTGCTTGGTCAATATCTGCGAGAGCTGAGTCAGATGGTCGCGAATGATGGCACGCGGCTTTTCGGCACCCTTGCCGCCCTGCTCTATCGCATCCACCTGGCTGTAAAGATCCTGTTCGAAGCGATGCAGGAACAGACGCGCACGCCCGCGCATGACAGGGTCCGGCGGCATCAGCTGCGGGTGCGGAAAGCGCTCATCAATGTATTCGTTGATGATGTTCGCTTCATACAGAACCAGGTCGCGCTCGATGAGCACCGGCACCTTGTTGTATGGATTGATCGCCGCGATATCTTCGGCGCGGCTCATCAGGTCTATATCGATAACTTCAAAATCCATGCCTTTTTCATGCAGCACAATCCGGCAACGGTGTGAGTAAGGGCACGACGTGCCCGAATAAAGTCGCATCATGAGAACAACCTACAGTAAGTAAACTAAACGGAAAACCAAAAGGCAAAGCCGGCGGCTCCACCTGAATGGCATTTGGCAAAGCAGTGGGAAAGCTACCACAAGCGACCCACAAAATTCAACAGATTAGTGAATATTCCCAGCATTTACGCGCCTTCCGGGCCTGTTGAACAGAAACTACAGCGCGATCTTGAAAATAACCTTGCGGATGTGCCCGGTTGAAACCAGCGGCGCATGCGCATCTTCCGGGAAGAAAATGCAGAATGTGCCGGGCGGCGTGACGATCCATGTCGCGGGCGCGTCGCGGAAGAAGCGGATATCCTTTTCCGCGCTGTACTCGCTCACCGGATCGGCGCAATCCGCCAATGCCCGCCAGCCCATCTCGTCCGTGCCTTCCAGTACCAGCTGGATGTCGATGTATTTGCGGTGGCATTCCAGCTTCGCCTCGGCGCGGGCACGTCCGGGCATGCCTTCCACGATGGCAAACAGCTCATCGCCGACAATCGGATAACGCCCCGGCGCAAGCGCTGCCAGATCGGTATTGCGAATGAACTCGAAGGCACGCGGAAACAGCGGATGCAGCGCGACATAACGGTCGGACTGGGCCAGGGTGGAAAAAATCATGCTGTGCCTCCGTTCAAATAAACCTCGCCACCATGCCCTTGGCCAGCTCGCCCTGCAATGGTATCTGCACGCGATGCCCGCTGCCCGGCGCAACGGCAATGGCTTCGCCTGCGAGGTTCTTCATCTCGGTCAGCTCGACGATGCGGTTGCCGGAAGGGTGGATGATTTCCAGTCTGTCGCCGACCCGGAATTTATTCTTCACGTCGATCTCGGCGATGCCGTTTACACAATTGACGATGTCGCCGACATATTGCTGGCGCGTGCTTTCGGAATGGCCGCGCAGATAATTCTGGTGCTCGTGGGTATGGTGGCGCTCGAGGAAGCCGTCGGTGTAGCCACGGCTCGCCAATGCATCGAGCGCACCGAGCAGTGCGTAGTTGAACGGCCTGCCCGCGACCGCATCGTCGATCGCCTGTCGATATGCCTGCGCGGTGCGCGCGACATAGTAAACGGACTTGGTACGGCCTTCCACCTTCAGCGAATCCACGCCAATTTTCACCAGCCGCTCGACATGTTCCACCGCACGCAGATCTTTCGAGTTCATGATGTAGGTGCCATGCTCGTCTTCCAGCACCGGCATCAACTCGCCCGGGTGGTCCGGACGCGAGATCAGGTAGGTACGGTCGGCGAGCGGGTGGCGCGGCTGCGTGCCGCAGGATGACAGCGCGCTCTCGCCCAACGACGCATCGAAGTCGAAATCGATCTTCTGAATATCGCCGGTGCCGTTTTCGATCGCGTTGTCCACCTTGTAATCCCAGCGGCATGAGTTGGTGCAGGCGCCCTGGTTGGCGTCGCGGTGATTGAAATAGCCGGACAGCAGGCAGCGCCCGGAATAGGCCATACACAGTGCGCCGTGAATGAACACCTCAAGCTCGATATCCGGACATTGCTGGCGGATCTCCTCGATCTCGTCCAGTGACAGTTCGCGCGACAGGATCACGCGCGTCAGCCCGAGTGATTGCCAGAATTTCACCGTCGCGTAATTGACAGTGTTGGCCTGCACCGACAGATGAATCTGCATCTCCGGCCAGCGTTCGCGCACCATCGCGATCAGGCCGGGATCGGCCATGATCAGCGCGTCCGGCTGCATCGCGATGATCGGCTCCATGTCGGCCATGTAGGTCCTGACCTTGGCGTTGTGCGGCATCAGGTTACTGGTGACGAACAATTTCTTGCCGAGCGCATGGGCCTCATGGATGCCGGTCTGCAGCTCTTCCAGCTTGAATTCGTTGTTGCGCGCGCGCAGGCTGTAGCGCGGCTGCCCGGCGTACACCGCGTCCGCGCCAAAGGCGTAGGCGGTGCGCATCATTTCCAGTGTGCCGGCCGGCAGCAACAACTCCGGGGAACGCATCAAATGCCCAGCCGCTTGCAGATTTCGAGGGCAGGGCCGGCCTGATTCAATGTGTAGAAATGCAGCCCGGGTGCGCCGCCCGCGAGCAGCTTCTCGCACAGCCGCGTGACGACATCGAGACCGAAAGCCTGCACCGACTCGTTATCGTCGCCGAAACCTTCCAGCGTCTTGCGCATCCAGCGCGGAATTTCGGCACCGCAGGCATCGGAGAAGCGCGCGAGTTGCGAGAAGCGCACGATGGGCATGATGCCCGGCACGATGGGAAGGGTGATGCCGAGCTTGCGGCATTCCTCGACAAAGCGGAAATAGGCGTCGGCATTGTAGAAATACTGGGTGATTGCCGAGTCCGCGCCTGCCGCGACCTTGCGCCTGAAGTTGAGCAGGTCATCGAGGGGTGATTTTGCCTGCGGATGAAACTCGGGATAGGCGGCGACTTCGATATGGAAGTGCTGGCCGGTCTCGGCGCGGATGAACGACACCAGTTCGTTGGCGTACTGCAATTCGCCGGTGGTGGCCATGCCGGATGGCAAATCGCCCCGCAGCGCCACGATGTGCCCGATGCCAAGCTGTTGGTAAGTTTGCAGAACGTCGCGGATATTTTCACGTGTTGAGCCCACGCAGGACAAATGTGGCGCAACCCGGAAGCCCTCCGCCTTGGTCTGACGCACAACGTCAAGGCTGCGCTCCTGTGTGGAGCCGCCAGCCCCGAAGGTAACAGAAAAAAAATCAGGGTGAAGCGCCGCCAGCTGTTTGCGCGTAACGGCAAGTTTTTCCACGCCCTCCGGCGTTTGTGGCGGGAAAAATTCGAAACTGACAACCGGTTTATTCATTATTTTTCCTCACGATTTGTTTGCCCATAACCTGCATCGCAGCCGCACTGAGTGCCCACGAAAAAATACTGTACAGGATCGCGCCGAGCATGCCGTACCAGAAACTGCCCACGGCAAAGCCGCGCAATACCGAACCGACGAACCAGAACAGCAGCCCGTTGATGACAAAGATGAACAACCCAAGTGTGATCAGCGTAACCGGCAGGGTGAGCAACAACAGCAACGGGCGGATCAGCGTGTTGACCAGGCCGAGAAATAGCGCGGCGATCAGCGCCGCAGCGAAACCATCGACACGGATGCCGGGCACGAAATTCGCCACGGCCAGCAGGGCCAACGCATTCAATACCCAGATCAGTATGAGTCGCATGTGCCTCCCTTGATCAGGATAGTGGATCGAGGATTGAAAAACGTTTGGCTCTCAATCCCCGCTCCCCCATCCTGTTCTTAGTAGCGGTAATGGTCAGGCTTGTACGGGCCTTCCTTCGGTACACCGATATAGGCGGCCTGCTGGTCGGTCAGCACGCTCAGTTGCGCGTTCAGCGTGGTCAGCTGCAGGCGCGCCACCTTTTCGTCCAGATGCTTGGGCAGGGTATACACGCCAATCGGATAGTCCCCGGTACGCGTAAACAGTTCAATCTGCGCAATGGTCTGATTGGCGAACGACGAGGACATCACGTAGGACGGATGGCCGGTGCCGCAGCCGAGATTTACCAGGCGGCCCTTGGCGAGCAGGATGATGCGCTTGCCGTCCGGGAAGATGACATGATCGACCTGCGGCTTGATTTCATCCCACTGGTATTTTTCCAGCGAGGCGACATCGATCTCGTTGTCGAAGTGACCAATGTTGCAGACAATGGCCTGGTCCTTCATCCTGATCATGTGATCATGGGCGATAACGTGGAAATTGCCGGTGGTCGTGACGAAAATATCGCCCTTGTCGGCGGCATCTTCCATGGTCACCACGCGGAAGCCTTCCATCGCTGCCTGCAGTGCGCAGATCGGGTCGATCTCGGTAACCCACACCTGCGCGGACAGTGCGCGCATCGCCTGTGCGCAACCCTTGCCGACGTCGCCATACCCGACGATCACGGCGACCTTGCCGGCGATCATCACGTCCGTGGCGCGCTTGATGCCATCGACCAGCGATTCGCGGCAGCCATAAAGGTTATCGAATTTGGACTTGGTGACGGAGTCGTTGACGTTGATCGCGGGGAATTTCAGTTCGCCGCGTTCGTGCATCTGGTACAGGCGGTGTACGCCGGTGGTGGTCTCTTCGGTCACGCCCTTGATTGCGGCGAGGCGCGTGGAATACCAGCTATTGTCCACAGCCAGCTTTGCCTTGATTGCAGCGAACAGGCAGGTTTCCTCTTCGGAACCGGGATTATTCAGCAGCGAAGCGTCTTTTTCGGCGCGTGCGCCGAGATGCAGCAGCAGCGTGGCGTCACCGCCATCGTCGAGAATCATGTTCGAATAGCCGCCGTCCGGCCATTCGAAAATACGGTGTGTGTATTCCCAGTAATCGGAGAGGGTCTCGCCCTTGACGGCGAATACTGCGATGTCGTCGGCGGCGATGGCAGCGGCGGCATGATCCTGGGTCGAATATATGTTGCAGGATGCCCAGCGCACTTCCGCGCCAAGCGCAGTCAGCGTCTCGATCAGCACGGCGGTCTGAATGGTCATGTGCAGACTGCCTGTGATGCGCGCGCCCTTGAGCGGCTGGCTCTTCGCGAATTCTTCGCGGATGGCCATCAGGCCGGGCATCTCGGTCTCGGCGATGGCAATTTCCTTGCGTCCCCATGCTGCGAGGGAAATGTCGGCGATCTTGTAATCGGTGAAAGCGGTATTCATGAAACACTCCATTCAAAAGTTAATGAATGGGTGCCGTTGAAACGGTTGCGACTCCGAGCCTGACGGGGGAATGGTGATCAAACCCGCTGCAGCACCCCTCGGAGGGCGCGGATTGTAAACGAAAAATGGATTCTTTGCTTAAGGAACCTCTGATTACGACTATGCCAAGGCAAGCCCGTGTGACACAAATCAATCCTGCAGCCTCTTCGCGCCCTTAACCCATAAGCCGTTTGCCGTCAATACACCAATATGCATAGATATATTGATATATGGTTTTTCGTGAGGCCAGCTGTTCTAATCGTGCTCCAGACTTGACAATAATATTGTCGCAATAATCACCCAACAGGGGGTCGTCTTGAATGCAGAATTGACCATGGGTATTACCGGCCAGGAACGCAACGCAACACCTGTACCGCACCGCGCCGATGCAAACATCGAGCTGTCGATCGTTAACGAGATACGCGATGCCATCAAGGACAACCGTCTGGACCTGCCCACGCTGCCTGAAACGGCAACCAAAATTCAGAATTTAATCGACGATCCGAATGTTTCTGCAAACAAGCTGGTGAACCTGCTCGCTTCCGATCCGGTGATTTCCATGCATATCATCCGGGCGGCCAACAGCGCGGCCTTGTCAAGCGGACAGCCGGTAAGAGAACTGCGTGGCGCCATTTCACGTCTGGGTTACCGAATGCTGCGCAGCATGGTAATGAATATCACCATGACCAAACTGTTCCAGGCGCGCAGCCCGCTTATCGACCGGCAACTGAAGGAACTGTGGAAGCATAGCCGCGAAGTGGCGGCAAACAGCTACGTACTGGCGCAACAACAGAAACACCTCAAGCCCGAGCAGGCGATGCTGGCGGGGCTGATTCATGACATTGGCGCATTGCCATTGTATCTCTATGCAGATCGCCATCATTCACGCCTCGATCAAACCATGCTGGAAAAACTGATACGCAAGTTCTCCGTTTCGATCGGTACCAGGCTGTTGCAAAACTGGAATTTTCCGGATGAGCTGATTGAGGTCGTTGCCGGCCATGAAAACCTGCAACGCAACAGCCATTCCGATCTGGTGGATTATGTCGATGTAGTGACAATGGCCAATCTGCAACTGCCGGGCACTGTAAAGTTCGTCGCATGGGAAAGCGTTCTTGCCGCCGAGAGGTTGGGCTACAGTGTTGCAGACTGCCAGAATTTCCTGTCCAACCACGCCGACCAGATTGCCGCAGTCAAGGGAATGCTGGACGGTAGCGTGGCGCAGCATTAGATCGGCACCTCGACTGCCGCATGAGTCCGACAGTGGACACGGTCGAATCCGGAAGCCGCTTGCCATTAGAAAGCCTGTTCCGGATAGGCATCCGGGCAGATTTCGGAATCAGCAGGGCCGTCCCACCTCAGATAAATGACCTCGTCCATGCCCGCATGCACAGCAGACCATGAATTCAAAATTGAACATTCATAAAGACGCCCTGACAAATGCCGCTGCGGAGCTGGCGTTCGAGCGCGAGGCGCATGCAGGAACCCGCGCAAGATTGAAACTGCTTGAGCGCAAATTGCAGAATTTCGCGCCACGAGACCTGATTTCCCTATTAAACAAGGGAAGTCTATTCAATGTTTCGCTGGGCGATCAGGTTGAAAAGAAAATGGCCGTGATGTTCACCGACATACGTGACTTTACCACTCTGTCGGAAAACATGACCTCGCAGCAGACCTTCAACATGATCAATGCCTATCTGTCCATGATGAATCCGATTATCAGCGCCCATCAAGGAATCATCGACAAGTACATGGGCGATGCCATCATGGCGCTGTTTCCCACCCCCTCGGATGACGCACTTTCCGCCGCCCTGTCGATGCTGACACGACTGAATGAATACAATGCCGGCCGTTTGAGAGCCGGATACCGCCAAATCCGGATCGGAATTGGCATCAACACCGGATTACTGATGCTCGGCATCATCGGCGGCGGCAACCGAATGGAAGGTACCGTGGTTGGCCGCACAGTCAATCTGGCATCACGCCTTGAAGCCTTTACCAAGATTTATGACGCAAACCTGCTCATCAGCGAACATAC
>JBFKMJ010000035.1:0-8894 GCA_041629915.1 Gallionella sp. | reverse complement strand
GTTCGAGGTGGGCGAGGCCGTCAGGGTAAAAGATGGCCCGTTTACGGACTTCAACGGTATGGTTGAAGATGTCAATTACGACAAGAATAAAATACGCGTGGCGGTGACCATTTTTGGTCGTTCGACGCCCGTGGAGCTGGATTTCGGCCAGGTAGAGAAGGGCTGAAGAGCGAGAAGGTGGATGGGGGAACGCAATCCGCGATCAGTGCGGATGCTGTTTCCCGTTTGCTATTTCTCACGTTGGGGAGAGACGAAAAGTTTCGCTGGTACCCGTTTAAGTAGGAGTGCAACATGGCAAAGAAAGTCGTCGGCTACATCAAGCTGCAAGTGCCTGCGGGCAAAGCAAATCCCAGTCCGCCAATTGGCCCCGCATTGGGCCAGCGCGGGTTGAATATCATGGAATTCTGCAAGGCGTTTAACGCGCAAACCCAGGGTGTTGAGCCTGGCCTGCCCATTCCGGTGGTGATTACCGCATTCGCGGACAAGAGTTTCACCTTCATCATGAAGACGCCGCCTGCGACCATTCTGATCAAGAAGGCTGCCGGCATTCAGAAAGGCAGCAAGACGCCGCACACCGATAAGGTAGGCAAGCTGACCCGCAAGCAGGCGGAGGAAATCGCAACAACCAAGATGCCCGACCTGACGGCAGCCGATATGGACGCCGCAGTGCGCACCATTGCCGGCAGTGCGCGCAGCATGGGTATTACCGTGGAGGGCGTATAACATGTCCAAACGTTACAAAGCGATTGCTGCCAAGGTTGATCGCAATAAACTGTATTCCCTGAATGATGCGCTGAGCCTGGTCAAGGAAACTGCCGTGGCAAAGTTTGACGAATCTGTCGATGTTGCAGTCAATCTTGGCGTGGACGCGCGCAAATCGGATCAGTTGGTGCGTGGTTCCGTTGTGTTGCCTAAGGGTACCGGCAAGACCATACGTGTAGCGGTATTTGCGCAAGGCGCGAAGGCCGATGAAGCAAAGTCGGCAGGTGCTGATATTGTTGGTTTTGATGATCTTGCCGAATCCATCAAGGGCGGCAACCTGAATTTCGACGTGCTGATTGCCAGCCCGGACGCAATGCGACTGGTTGGTCAGCTTGGCCAGATACTGGGCCCGCGCGGTCTGATGCCGAACCCCAAGGTGGGTACCGTGTCTGCCGACGTGGCGGGCGCGGTGAGGAATGCCAAGGCCGGCCAGGTGCAGTACCGTACCGACAAGAACGGCATTGTGCAGTGCACCATCGGTCGCGCTTCGTTCGCGCCGGAAGCGCTGCGCGAGAATCTGCTGGCCCTGATTGATGCGTTGAACAAGGCAAAGCCAGCCGCATCCAAGGGGGTGTACCTGAAAAAGGTGTCCATCTCCAGCACCATGGGGGCCGGTATTCGCGTCGAGCAGGCCAGTCTGGCTGCAGGTTGATTTAATTTGTTGTGATCTGGATTTGTTGGCGAGGCCATGGTCTCGCCAGCATGGGTTTTTGGACTGCTGGCATGTGTGCAGCATCCAAGACCGGCGGTGTGGTCAGGTATCAGGAATCAGAGGTCAGGATCAGTTGTCAGATGACCGATATTTCAGTGCCTGATTGCTTAATTGAGGGGGAATGTCGGTTTGTCCGGGGTCGTTGATTCCTGGCATCTGATTTTTGATACCTGAAGCCTCCGTAGATGGTGTGGCTTGTCCGCAGGAGTGTTTTTTCCTGAAGTGAGTCGCGGTTGTTAACCTTGGGACGTGCAAGCGTTCCGGATTGAGATGGAGGAAAATTTGAGTCTTAATCTGCAAGAAAAAAAGGCGGTGGTGGCTGAGGTCAGCGCACAAGTGGCGCAGGCACAGACTATCGTTTTGGCAGAGTACCGCGGTATCGGCGTCAGCGATATCACCCAGTTGCGCGCCAATGCGCGTAAGTCCGGGGTGTATTTTCATGTGTTGAAAAACACACTGGTGCGGCGCGCAGTGCAAGGCACCCCTTTCGAGGGGCTGGCCGAAAAAATGATTGGACCGCTGGTATACAGTATCAGTGCCGACGCAGTTGCCGCGGCAAAAGTGGTCTATGACTTTGCCAGGACAAATGACAAGCTGGTGGTCAAGGCTGGCGCTTACAACGGCAAGATGCTGGATGTGACTGGCGTTAATGCGCTGGCTACTGTCCCGAGCAAAGATGTGCTGCTGGCGCAGTTGTGTGGCTTGCTGCAATCACCAGTTTCCGGTCTGGCTCGTGTACTAAGCGCTGTGGCTGAACAAAAGGCAGCGGCTTAACCATTCACAATTAATCTTTAAAGTTAGGAAAGACAAAATGGCATTCGATAAAGACGCATTTTTGCAAACGCTGGACGGCATGTCCGTTCTTGAGCTCAGTGAGCTGGTCAAGGCAATTGAAGAGAAATTCGGTGTTTCTGCCGCCGCGATGGCTGCACCTGCTGCAGGCGGTGCCGCTGCAGGTGGTGCTGCCGCCGCCGAGCAGTCTGAATTTTCCGTGATTCTGAAATCGCCAGGCGAGTCTAAAGTGAACGTGATCAAGGTGGTGCGTGCCATCACCGGCCTGGGCTTGAAAGAAGCCAAGGATATGGTGGACGCTGCACCGAAGGCAGTCAAGGAAGGTGTTTCCAAGGCTGACGCTGACGCCGTATTGAAGCAGTTGATCGAGGCTGGCGCAGAGGCCGAAATCAAGTAAGGTTTGTACGCTACAAAAGGCTGGCGGTTTTTGCCGTCAGCCTTTTGCCGCTTTAAGAAGTCAGCGGCCAGGAAGCACGAGATTGCTTTCTGCCCCCTGTCTTTTGGTTCTGGCATAACCGGGCGTTATGTCTTTAGCTGAAGCAATGCAAGCAGGCCTTTTGCCGAAAGGCGGAAGCTTGCAACTTTTTGTTTTCCTTCGATCGTGGAGATTATATGAGCTACTCTTTTACCGAAAAAAAACGTATCCGTAAAAGTTTTGCCAAGCGGGTCGGCGCGTTGCCGGTTCCCTTTTTGTTGTCCACTCAACTGGAGTCCTTTGCTGCCTTCCTGCAGGCCTATACGCCGCCGGAACAGCGTAAAAATGAAGGTTTGCAAGCCGCTTTCAACGGCATTTTTCCGATCGAGAGTCATTCCAAGAATGCACGTCTTGACTTTGTCAGCTACCAGCTCGGCCTGCCGCCGTTTGATGTCAAGGAATGTCAGCAGCGCGGTCTGACCTATGCGTCGCCGTTGCGCGCACGCGTGCGGCTGTCCATCATGGACCGGGAAGCATCCAAGCCAACAGTCAAGGAAGTGAAGGAGCAGGAAGTCTACATGGGCGAGATCCCACTGATGACCCATACTGGCTCTTTTGTGATCAACGGTACCGAGCGCGTCATCGTCTCGCAGTTGCACCGTTCCCCAGGCGTGTTTTTTGAGCATGACCGCGGCAAGACGCATTCCTCTGGAAAGCTGTTGTTTTCCGCACGCATCATTCCCTACCGTGGTTCCTGGCTGGATTTCGAGTTCGATGCGAAGGACTATGTGTATTTCCGCATTGACCGCCGACGCAAGATGCCGGTCACTATCCTGCTGCGTGCGCTGGGTTACAGCAATGAAGACATACTCAAAATATTTTTCGAGTTCGATTCGTTCCATTTTGGCAAGAAAGGTATCCAGTTCGAGGTGGTGCCGGAGCGTCTGCGTGGTGATGTCGCGCGCTTTGATATTGTCGGCAAGGCTGGCAAGGTTATTGTTGCCAAGGATAAGCGCATCACTGTGCGTCATATTCGCGAGATGCAGGAAGCAGGTATCGACAAGCTGACAGTCAGCGACGAATTCCTGATTGGCCGCGTGATTGCGACCAATGTGGTGGATAAGGATAGCGGTGAAATCATCGCCAATGCCAACGATGAAATTACCGAGGAATTGCTGGAGAAGCTGAGGGACGCCAGTGTCACCATGATACAGACGCTGTACATCAACGATCTGGATCATGGCGCGTTCATCTCGCAGACCCTGCGTGCCGACGAAACCACCGATCAGTGGACGGGGCGTGTGGCGATCTACCGCATGATGCGTCCTGGTGAGCCGCCGACAGAGGATGCGGTCGAAGGGCTGTTCCAGGGGCTGTTCTTCAACGAAGAGCGCTATGACCTGTCTGCCGTTGGCCGTATGAAGTTCAACCGCCGTGCTGGCCGTGAGGAGCTGACTGGTGCGTCGACGCTGTCCAATGAAGATATCGTCGAAGTCGTCAAGATACTGGTCGAATTGCGCAACGGCCGTGGCGAAATTGACGACATTGACCATCTGGGTAACCGCCGTGTGCGCGCCGTGGGTGAGCTGGCGGAGAACCAGTTTCGCGCAGGTCTGGCGCGCGTCGAACGCGCCGTCAAGGAGCGATTGGGCCAGGCGGAAACGGACAACCTGATGCCGCATGACCTGATCAATGCCAAACCGATTTCTGCCGCTGTGAAGGAATTCTTCGGCTCCAGCCAGTTGTCACAGTTCATGGATCAGACCAATCCATTGTCCGAAGTAACCCACAAACGTCGTATTTCTGCGCTGGGACCCGGCGGTTTGACGCGTGAACGTGCTGGTTTTGAGGTGCGTGACGTGCATCCGACCCACTATGGCCGCGTGTGCCCGATCGAAACACCGGAAGGGCCGAACATCGGTCTGATCAACTCGCTGGCCTTGTATGCGCGCACCAATGAATATGGCTTCATCGAAACGCCATACCGCAAGGTGAGCAAGAGCAAGGTGTCTGACGAAGTGGACTATTTGTCCGCGATTGAGGAAGGCAAATTCACGATTGCACAGGCGAATGCCGAACTGGATAAGAAAGGCCACTTCGCCAACGACATCGTGTCAGCACGCCAGCACAACGAATTCGTTCTGGCCGAGCCGGACAAGCTGGAATACATGGATGTGTCGCCCTCGCAGGTGGTTTCAGTCGCGGCTTCGCTGATTCCGTTCCTGGAACACGACGATGCGAACCGCGCGCTGATGGGTGCCAACATGCAACGCCAGGCTGTGCCTTGTTTGCGTGCGGAGAAATCGCTGGTGGGTACCGGTATCGAGCGTACCGTGGCGGTTGACTCTGGTACGACAGTGCAGGCATGGCGTGGCGGCCGCGTCGATTACATTGATGCTGGCCGTATCGTGGTGCGCGCCAATGATGATGAAACGACCGCCGGCGAAGTCGGTGTGGATATTTATAACCTGATCAAGTACACCCGCTCCAACCAGAATACCAACATCAACCAGCGGCCGCTGGTGAAGGTGGGCGACATGATAGCGCGCGGCGATGTGATAGCCGACGGTGCTTCGACCGACATGGGCGAACTGGCGCTGGGCCAGAACATGCTGGTCGCATTCATGCCGTGGAATGGCTACAACTATGAGGACTCGATTCTGATTTCCGAGCGTGTCCTGTCGCAGGACCGTTTTACTTCCATTCATATTGAAGAGCTGACTGTTGCCGCACGCGATACCAAGCTCGGCGCGGAAGAAATTACACGTGACATCCCGAATCTGGCCGATGCGCAGCTGGCGCGTCTGGATGAATGCGGCATCGTGCATATCGGTGCGGAAGTCGCGGTGGGAGATGTGCTGGTTGGCAAGGTGACACCCAAGGGCGAAACCCAGCTGACGCCGGAGGAAAAGTTGCTGCGTGCGATTTTCGGTGAGAAGGCGTCGGACGTGAAAGATACCAGCTTGCGTGTGTCGGCCGGCAGCTCAGGAACGGTCATTGATGTGCAGGTGTTTACGCGTGAAGGCCTGCAACGTGACAAGCGTGCCCAGCAAATTATTGACGACGAGTTGAATCGTTACAAGAAGGATCTGGCCGACCAGATGCGTATCGTGGAAGTGGATGTGTTTGCCCGTCTTGAAAAGCTGTTGATCAACAAGGTTGCCAATGGCGGCCCGAAGAAACTGGCCAAGGGCAGCAAAATCAGCAAAGACTATCTGCAAGGCATCGAGCACCACCAGTGGTTTGATATCCGCATGGCTGACGAGGGGGTCGCTGCCCAGATGGAGCAGGTCAAGGAGGGGCTGGCACAATATCGCACCGAGTTTGATGCCGCATTCGAGTTGAAGAAGAAGAAGCTGACGCAGGGCGACGAACTGCAAGCCGGTGTGCAAAAGATGGTCAAGGTCTGTGTGGCGGTGAAGCGTCGTTTGCAGCCCGGCGACAAGATGGCGGGTCGTCACGGTAACAAGGGCGTGGTGTCACGCATTGTGCCGGTGGAAGATATGCCATACATGGCTGATGGCACGCCGGTTGACGTGGTGCTGAACCCGCTGGGTGTGCCGTCCCGGATGAACATCGGCCAGATTCTTGAAACGCATCTTGGCTGGGCGGCGAAGGGTCTGGGCAGGAAGATCGACGAGATGCTTCAGGCCAATGCCAAGATTACCGAGATGCGCAAGTTTCTCAACAAGATATACAACCACCACAACGGCCAGTCGGTTGACCTTGAGTCGTTAAGCGACAATGAAATCATTGAGCTATGTCATAACCTGAAGAGCGGGGTGCCCTTTGCAACGCCGGTATTCGATGGTGCCAGTGAAGAGGAAATCAAGTACATGCTGGAGTTGGCAGAGTTGCCGCTATCCGGCCAGACCACACTGTATGACGGCCGTACCGGTGAGGCTTTTGATCGTCCGGTAACGGTTGGCTACAAGCATGTGCTGAAGCTGCACCACCTGGTAGACGACAAGATGCATGCGCGTTCGACGGGTCCGTACAGTCTGGTAACCCAGCAGCCGCTGGGCGGCAAGGCGCAATTCGGTGGCCAGCGTTTCGGAGAAATGGAAGTCTGGGCGCTGGAGGCCTACGGGGCAGCCTACACGCTGCAGGAAATGCTGACCGTCAAGTCGGATGATGTGGCGGGGCGTACCAAGGTTTATGAAAACATTGTCAAGGGCGATCACAAGATCGACGCCGGCATGCCGGAATCCTTCAATGTGGTTATCAAGGAAATTCGTTCCCTGGGTATTGATATAGATTTTGTGCGTCACTGAATATAGGAAGTAGCAAGTAGGCAGTGGGGGCTGATTTCCCCGCTATCTATTTTCCACTCCCCACTTACCAGATTTTAGGAGCCTCATATGAAATCATTGCTGGATTTGTTCAAACAGGTTACACAGAAGGAAGAGTTTGACGCAATCAAAATCGGGCTGGCATCGC
Source organism: Gallionella sp. (assembly GCA_041629915.1). Classification (GTDB taxonomy): domain Bacteria; phylum Pseudomonadota; class Gammaproteobacteria; order Burkholderiales; family Gallionellaceae; genus Gallionella. Next base: position 1,773 of record JBFKMJ010000035.1, on the reverse strand, counting down.
CGGAAAAGATCCGTTCCTGGTCTTACGGCGAAGTTAAAAAACCGGAAACCATCAACTATCGCACCTTCAAGCCGGAGCGTGACGGTTTGTTCTGCGCCAAGATTTTTGGCCCGGTAAAGGACTATGAGTGTTTGTGCGGCAAGTACAAACGTCTCAAGCATCGCGGCGTGATTTGTGAGAAATGCGGCGTGGAGGTGACACTGTCCAAGGTTCGCCGCGAACGCATGGGACATATCGAACTGGCCAGTCCGGTTGCGCACATCTGGTTCCTGAAATCGCTGCCTTCACGTCTCGGCATGGTGCTAGACATGACCTTGCGCGATATTGAGCGCGTGCTTTATTTCGAGGGTTATGTGGTAACAGATCCCGGGATGACGCCGTTGAACCGTGGCCAATTGCTGTCGGAAGACGATTACCTCGCGAAGACCGAGGAATATGGTGACGAATTCACCGCGCTGATGGGGGCGGAAGGTATTCGCGCGCTACTGGCAAATCTGGATGTGGCGAGCGAAATCGAAAACATCCGTGCCGAACTGGCGGCGACTGGCTCCGAAACCAAGATCAAGAAATATTCCAAGCGCCTGAAGGTGCTTGAAGCGTTTAATGCTTCCGGCATCAAACCGCAATGGATGGTGATGGAAGTCATGCCGGTATTGCCCCCGGAGTTGCGCCCGTTGGTGCCTCTGGACGGCGGCCGTTTTGCCACCTCCGACCTGAACGATCTGTATCGTCGTGTGATCAATCGTAACAATCGCCTGCGCCGCCTGCTTGAACTGAAAGCACCAGAAATTATTGTGCGCAACGAGAAGCGCATGTTGCAGGAGTCGGTGGACTCGCTGCTGGATAATGGTCGCCGCGGCAAGGCAATGACCGGCGCAAACAAACGCCAGCTGAAGTCTCTGGCTGACATGATCAAGGGTAAGGGTGGCCGTTTCCGTCAGAATCTGCTGGGTAAGCGCGTTGACTACTCCGGACGTTCGGTGATTGTTGTGGGACCCCAACTGAAGCTGCATCAATGTGGACTGCCGAAGAAGATGGCGCTGGAATTATTCAAGCCATTTATCTTCAGCCGTCTCGAGGCGATGGGCCTGGCGACCACCATCAAGGCCAGCAAGCGCATGGTCGAGGCGGAAGAGCCAATCGTGTGGGATATTCTCGAGGAAGTGATCCGCGAGCATCCGGTGCTGCTGAACCGTGCGCCGACACTGCATCGTCTGGGCATCCAGGCATTTGAGCCGATCCTGATCGAAGGCAAGGCGATCCAGTTGCATCCGCTGGTCTGTTCCGCGTTCAACGCCGACTTCGACGGCGACCAGATGGCGGTACACGTGCCGCTGTCGCTGGAGGCGCAGATGGAAGCGCGCACCCTGATGCTGGCTTCCAACAATGTGCTGTCGCCCGCCAACGGCGAGCCGATTATTGTTCCGTCGCAGGATATCGTGCTGGGTCTGTATTACATGACGCGCGAGAAAATCGGCGCATTGGGCGAGGGCTCGCTATTTGCCAACATCGCCGAGGTGTCGCGTGCTTACGAGTCGCGCGAAGTCGAGCTGCAAGCCAAAGTGGTGGTGCGCCTCAAGGAGGTGCATACGGACGAGGCCGGGCAGCCGATTGAGAAGCTGACCCGTTACGAAACTACCGTCGGCCGCGCGCTTCTGTCCGAGGTATTGCCTGCCGGCCTGCCGTTCGCACTGATCAACAAGGCGCTGAAGAAAAAGGAAATCTCGCGTCTGATTAACGCCAGCTTCCGTCAGTGCGGTCTGCGCGATACGG
>JBFKMJ010000034.1:0-8947 GCA_041629915.1 Gallionella sp. | reverse complement strand
TGACCGGCGTGGAGACGCGCACCTCGTCGCCGCTGCGCATCAAGCGCCACGACGATGATCTGCAGAGCGTCAATACCGCCGGCCTGTATCCCGCCGGGGAAGGCGCGGGCTACGCGGGCGGGATACTTTCCGCGGCCGTGGACGGCATCCGGATTGCCGAAGCGGTGGCGTTGAGTATGATGCGCACAAGCACATGCTGATGACTAAAGTGACATGACACATGCCGGTTTGATTTCCCCTATCTCCGCCATCGTTGGCGCCGATGCCGTATTGACTGGCGAAGCTACCGCGCCGTATTGCGCCGACAAGCGCGGCCGTTATACGGGTTCCGCGCTGGCGGTGGTGTTTCCGTCGGATACGCAACAGGTCGCGGAAGTGGTGAAACTGTGCGGCGCGCACCAGGTGTCGATCGTGCCGCAGGGCGGCAACACCAGCCTGTGCGGCGGGTCGGTGCCGCTGGCCAAAGGCACGCAGGTTGTGCTCAACCTGTCGCGCATGAACCGCATCCGTTCACTGGACGCCATCAACTACACCATGACGGTGGAAGCGGGCTGCATACTGGCCGATTTGCACGAAGCGGCGGAACGGGGCAACTGCCTGTTTCCGCTCAGCCTGCCATCCATCCAGTATTGCGCTATCGGCGGCAATCTTTCCACCAACGCCGGCGGCATCAATGTGCTGCGCTACGGCACGACGCGCGATCTGGTGCTCGGACTGGAGGTAGTGCTGCCGGACGGCCGCGTCTGGAACGGCCTGCGCGACCTGCGCAAGGATAACTCCGGCTACGACCTGAAACATCTGTTCATCGGCGCGGAGGGCACGCTCGGCATCATTACCGCCGCCGTGCTGAAGCTGTTCCCGCGCCCGCGGGCGACGGCCACGGCTTGCGTGGGATTGCGCGACCCGGCAGCGGCGGTCGCATTGTTCGCGCATTTGCGCGCTGCCTGCGGGGACCGCATCAGCGCCTTTGAAATCATCGGCCGATCCTGCCTGGATCTGGTGTTCCGACACATCACGGACACGCATGAGCCTTTCGCCAGACGGCATGAATGGACGGCAATCATTGATCTGTCCGACGTGCTGGACGCTCCGCTGGACGAGTCGCTGCATGCGGCGCTGGAAAGCTTCGTCGGCGGCATCGAGGTCTTTGCGGTGACAGCCGAAAAGGCGCAGGTTGAGAAATGGTGGAAGCTGCGCAACAGCATCAGTGAGGCGCAAAGAATCGACGGCATCAGCATCAAACACGACATCTCGGTGCCGGTCAGCAGCATCGCGCAATTCATCGCGCTGGCCGATGCCGCGCTGCATGAAGCCTTCCCCGGCATACGCATCGTCTCCTTCGGCCACATCGGCGACGGCAATATCCACTACAACGCATCCATGCCGGATGCCGCGCAGAACAAGACGTTCATCGAACAGCGTGAACATGAAGTAAACCGCCTTGTGTATCAGATCGTCGCGCGGCTCAATGGCAGCATCAGCGCCGAACATGGCCTGGGCCAGCTCAAGCGCGAGGTGCTCGGCAACTACAGGAGCGCGCTGGAACTGGAACTGATGCGCAGCATCAAGCGCACTCTCGATCCAAACGGGCTGATGAATCCGGGCAAGGTGATTTGATGCGCAGTACCGGGCAGTTGCCGTACCGCGACAATGCGCGCATAAGTATTTGCGCAACGCTCTATTTTTATGGATAATGCGCGCCCCGTGAGTGCGTACACCCGCCGCACACCATTACTCGCAAGGAAAGAAAATGAAAGCAGATATCCACCCGAATTATCAGGAAATTAGCGTAACCTGCAGTTGCGGCAACAGCTTCAAAACCATGTCCGCAATGAGCAAGCCGGAACTGAAAGTCGAAGTCTGTTCCGAATGCCACCCGTTCTACACCGGCACACAGAAGATTGTGGACACTGCCGGACGCATCGACAAGTTCCGCCAGAAATACGGCACCAAAGCTGCTGCCTAGGAACTTTACGCGTTGGCTTGATCAAAAGGCAGCGTTGCTGCCTTTTTTATTTGCGGCGACAATCTCCACTTCGACTCAAAGCTGAACAGGAATTGCCATGCGTCTACTCATCACCGCTCTCGCCCTCGCGCTGCTGTCCGGTTGCGCACAGAACCCGGTTACCGGACAAAACGATTTTGTGATGATGTCGGAAGAGCAGGAAATCGCCATTGGCCGACAATATAACGAACAGGTAATCAGCAAGCAGTATCAGGTTTACGGATCAAAGCCGTTGCAGGATTACGTCAATCGCATCGGTCAGAAGCTTGCGAAAAACAGCCACCGCCCCAATCTCAAATATCACTTTGCCGTACTGGATTCGCCCGAAATCAACGCCTTCGCGTTGCCCGGCGGCTACGTTTACATCACACGCGGCATTCTGGCCTATCTCAACAGTGAGGCCGAACTGGCTGCCGTGGTTGGCCATGAAATCGGCCACGTCACGGCACGTCACGGCGTGCGCCAGCAGAGCGCTGCACAGGCCGCCAACATCGGTTTGACCATCGCCTCCATCTTCGTGCCGGAGGTCAGCTCGATGGGCGGACAGAACCTTACCAATCTGATTGGTGGCGCGTTGCTGTCCGGCTACGGCCGCGAACACGAACTGGAAGCGGACCGGCTCGGTGCGCAATATCTGGCACGTAGCAATTACGATCCGCAGGCCATTATCCGCGTGCTGCGCGTGCTGAAAAACCAGGAACTGAAGGATGCCGAACTGGCCAGGGAAGAAGGACGCGAGCCGCGCCGCTATTCCGGCCTGTTCTCCACGCACCCGGACAACGACACGCGCCTGAAAGAAGTGGTCGGCGAAGCGGACAACCTGGCCTCCGCCACACCCTTTGATGGCCGCAGCGAATTCCTCGCCGCCACCGAGGGGCTGGTGTTCAACGACAACAGCGACCAGGGCGTGGTGCGCAACAACCGCTTCTACCACGGCGAACTGGGCATCTCTGTCGCTTTCCCGCAGGGCTGGCGTGTACACAATCTGCCGGACGCACTGATCGCTGTCAGCCCGCAGGGCGAAGCGATGCTGCAGATGAAAATGGACAAGAAACCGCGCGCCACTCCGGCCGACTATGTGCGCCGCCTGGTGGGTTCCGGTGCGCAGGTGAAATCGCTCGATCTGAATGGCCTGCCTGCCGCAACCTTTGAGCTGCCAAACACGATGGGCGGCGTGATTTATCAGGACAAGTATGCCTACATCCTTCAGGCACAGGCCAAGGAACGCGGCGACCTGAATAAATACCGCAATGAAATTTTCGATGCGGTGCGCAGCTTCCATTCCATCACCGCCGAGGAGCGCAAGCTTGTCAAACCGCTCATCCTCCGCACCATCACCGCGCGCTCGGGCGACACCTACGCCGGGCTGGCGCAAGGCTCGCCGCTGGGTAAATCGGCAGAAAGCTACCTGCGCCTGATCAACGCGCAATATCCGGATGGCGAACCGCAGGCAGGGCAACGCATCAAAATTGTCGAATAGTGAGTGGTAAGTGGGGAGTGGGTTTTCCCACTGAGGCGCCAAGCGCCGTTCCACTTAACCACTGAGCCATGATTTTTCTGGAAGCAGAATGTATTTCATCAAACCCACCGACCCGCACCCCATTACACCCGCCAAGGCGCTGCTGCTTGGAGCGCTGATTCTGATCTGGGTTGGCACCGGGCTGATCGGGCATGACCCGTGGAAACCGGATGAGGCAACCAGTTTCGGGTTGATTTATTCCCTGCTGCAGGGTGGTGATTGGCTGGCGCCAGCACTTGCCGGTGAGCCCTACATGGACAAGCCGCCGCTGTTTTACTGGACCGCCGCACTGTTCGCCAGGCTGTTTTCACCTCTGTTGCCGTTGCACGACGGCGCGCGTCTCGCCAGCGGTTTTTATATTGCACTGACCCTGTTGTTCACCGGCCTTGCCGGTCGCAAACTGTATGGCGAAAACCGCGGCTGGGCCGCCGCGATCATTCTGATGGGTTGCGTCGGCATGCTGGTACGCGCACACCAGATGGTCACCGACCTTACGCTGCTCGCCGGATGCGCGATGCTGATGTACGGCTTTGCATACAGCCAGGAGCGCGCAATACGCGCCGGGGTGCTAATCGGCACCGGCATGGGTATCGGCTTCATGTCCAAGGGCTTCATCGCACCGGTGCTGCTGATCCTCATTGCCGCGCTGTTGCCCGCACTGTTCCGCCAGTGGCGCGTGCGCAACTATGCCTCCAGCATGGCCATTGCCGCACTGTGCGCGCTGCCGTGGCTCACTGTCTGGCCTTTATTGCTGTACCAGCATTCGCCGCATCTGTTTGCCGACTGGTTGTGGACGCACAACATCAGCCACTGGTTGGAACACGCGAGAGGCGGGCCAACCCGGGAATCGCTCTACTACCTGAAGAATCTGCCGTGGATCGCATGGCCTGCACTGCCGCTGGCGGCATGGGCACTGTGGCAGTCGCGCAAACGTCTGGCACAGCGCGACGATTTGCAATTGCCGCTGGTCGCCTTCGGCGTGATGCTGGTCACGCTCAGCCTGGTGCCACACATCAAGGAAGTGTTCGCGCTGCCGATGCTGCTGCCCATCAGCCTGCTCGCCACCGCCTCGCTGGCGTCGCTGAAACGCGGTGCGTCCAATGCGCTGGACTGGTTCGGGCTGATGACCTTCGCGCTCGCCGCCATCCTGATGTGGTGGGGCTGGGCGGGTTTGCTGCTGGACAATCACGCAAAGATCACGCAACTGCTGAAAGATTATCAGCCGGGCTTCGATCCGGTGTTTCATTCCGCACCGTTCACCATAGCCATTATCGCCACCGTGCTGTGGCTGGTACTGGTATGGCGCGTCGGCCGCTCGATGCGCCGTGCGGTAGTCAATTGGGCAACCGGCATCACGCTGGTCTGGATACTGGCCATGACACTATGGTTGCCCTGGCTGGACAGCGGCAAGAGCTACCGCGGCATGGTCACTTCACTGAAGCAATCCATGCCGGCACAATACCAGTGCATCGGTCGCGACAGACTGGGCGAGGGGCAGCGCGCCATGCTGCATTATTTCGGCAACATCATCACGCAGCGCGACCCCGATGGCCTTTGTGATCTGCGCCTGATCCAGGACGATAAGCCATCCAGGCCGTTGCTCGATGAGACACGCTGGGAAAAAATATGGGAAGGTGGCCGCATGGGTGACAAGAACGAACACTACCGGCTGTACCGGCGCATCGAAATACCGCGTTAATGCTTCAGACAAAAACCTTCAGCAGCATTCTGGTTGCCAACACAAACAGCAGCACCGCAAAGCCGCGACGCAGCAGCTCCAGCGGCAGGCTATGCGTGGCTTTTGCGCCGAGTGGTGTGGTGAAGGCACTGCCCAGGGCGACCATGAGCAGCGCGGGAAGGTAGACAAAACCCAGCGTGCCTACGGGCAGGTCATGCAACGCCAGACCGGTGACGACATAGCCCACCGTGCCACCGAGCGCGATGGGGAGTCCGAGCGCGGCCGAAGTGCCGATAGCCTGCCTGAGCGAAATGTTGTGCCACAGCATGAAAGGCACGCTGAGCGTCCCGCCGCCGATGGAGACGAGACTGCTGATGGCGCCGATGCCACTGCCGACCAGTGCCAGGCCGCCGCGCCCGGGCAATTGTCGGCTGGTCTTCGGCCTGAACCCGAGCAGCATTTGTAACGCGGCGAAATACACAAACAGCGCGAAGAACAGGGACAGATAAAGCCAGGAAATGCTGCCTGCAAACAACGCGCCGGCAAGCGCGCCAACCAGCATGCCCGGTGCGGTGTTGCGTACGATATGCATATTGACCGCACCGCGCGAGTGATGTGCGCGGGCGCTGACGGCGGCAGTGTAGATAATGGCGGCCATCGAGGTACCCAGCGCAAGATGCAGGTTTTGCAGCCCGCCCAGATGTTGCGCTTCAAACAGCCAGCTCAACACCGGCACCAGCACCAACCCGCCACCGATGCCAAACAGTCCGGCAAAAAAACCGACGAATGCGCCCAGCAGGAGATAGGCGGCATACCATTCCATCAATCGCGCACCAGATTTTCCAGAATGAAACCCCACTCCGCCGGATCGAGCGGGGTAATGGACAGGCGGTTGCCGCGTTGCAGGGTGCGCATCCGCGCCAGTTGCGGATGTTGTCGCAGTTCCTTGATGGTAATCAGCGGAATTTTGCGCAGCAGTTGCACATCCACATTGAACCAGCGCGGCTGTTCCGGCGTGGCCCTGGGATCGAAGTATTTGCCCTTACTATTGAATTGCGTGGCATCGGGATAAGCGCTGCTGCTGATCCTGGCGATACCGACGATACCCGGCTCCTTGCAGTTAGAATGGTAGAACAGCGCGCCGTCACCGACCCGCATCTGGTCACGCATGAAATTGCGCGCCTGGTAGTTGCGCACCCCATACCATGCCACCGTCTGGCCGGGCATGGCAGCAAGGTCGTCGACGCTGCAATCCGAGGGTTCGGATTTCATCAACCAGTAGCGCATGGTTTGCAATCCACAAATAAAAAGTGCGATCTTTTAAGATCGCACAAAATTAAAAGTCCCCCGCCTGTGCCGTTGACCTGGCATCTTGAACCTGCGGTCCAAGATGGTCACTTCCCTGCCGCATCAGGATCATCCAAACGGGCGTTCACAACAGCGGCATTGCGGGTCGCGACCTTTACTAACTTATTGGCTCAAAGAATTACAGGTCTGACGAACACTGCAGGGGACAACTCAGAACAACGTATCCTGTTCGGCTAGCGCCTCGCTGATCGCTGTCTCCATGGCATTCATTCTACGCTTAAAGTCGGCGAGGTCAAATCCGCGCCCGATCTTGACCGAAAGCAGTTCGTGGGCAATGTTCAGGGCGGCCATGATGGCGATGCGCTCAACGCTGGCGATCTTGCCGGCATCGCGTATTTCACGCATCTTCCTGTCCAGATAGGCAACGGCATCAAGCAACTCATCACGCTCCTCATCGGGGCAGGCGACACGCAATTCACGGTCCAGGACCCTGATTTCCAAAGTTTTAATTGTGCCGCTCATGATTGCTCTTCAGGAAGCGTAACCAGCAATTTCTCCAGCCGCATCTTTGCACTGTCCATCTTGTCACTGTACAGGCGGTTACTGCTGAGTGCATGCGCCAGCTCCTGGCGCAATTGGTGATTTTCTGCCCGCAACTTGCCGCTCACCTGTATGAGTTGTGCAAGCTTGCTCTCCAGCGCGTCCAGTTCATTCTCCATGTACTGACTATAATTTGAAAAGTGCTGACAAGTCAAACGGTAAGCCGGCTTTCTGAATGCGATTTGTAATTTTTTGTCAGTGTATTGCGCTTGTGCTAAAGTGCGCACTGCTTTGAGGTTCTCGTCTGGCAACAGACGAGTTAAACGGGAAACAGGTGAGGGAGAATCAACCCGATGCCTGTGCTGCCCCCGCAACGGTAAGCAAGTGCGGATTTGCCAATATGCCACTGTGAGCAATCATGGGAAGGCGGCAAATCAAGACTTGCGAGCCCGGAGACCGGCCTGGGAGCAAAGGAACAGGAGATGCTGCGGGAGGCGCATCGGGATAATATCGAACAGCAACCTCGTTCATGTTCTGCCTTCCCCCACCCGCGCATTTCCTGAATTTAAACGTTCCAGCGGGGACGCTTGGAACTTGCTCAGGAAACTTTCATGAAACAAAAACTGCTCTCAATCGCACTGCTCGGTGCGATCGCCTCTCCCTTTGCCGCTTTTGCCGAAACACCCAGCCTGAATGAAGTCGTTGTGACGGCTACACGCATGCCGCAACCGCTGGATCAAACCATCGCGCACACCACCGTAATAAATGAACAGGACATCCGCAAATCGGCTGCGCCGGATGTACCGGCACTGCTACGCTCGCTCGCGGGACTTGAAGTGGCGCAAAGCGGCGGCCTGGGCAAACTGTCCGGCACCTTCATGCGCGGCGCCAATTCAAGCCATGTGCTGGTACTGCTGGACGGGGTGCGCATCAATTCCGCCACCAGTGGTTTGACTGCGCTGGAACACATCATGCTGGACAGCATTGAGCGTATCGAAGTGGTGCGCGGCAACATGAGCAGCCTGTATGGTTCCGAAGCCATCGGCGGTGTGATCCAGTTATTCACCAGACGCGGGCATGGCGCGCCGGCGTTTCATGCCAGCGCCGGACTGGGCAGCCAGAATACGCGGCGTTTGGCCGCAGGGTTTTCCGGTGAAGTGAACGACACATCGTTCAGCATCAATGCCGGTAAGGTCAGAACCGATGGTGTGTCTGCAATCGACCCGCAGCTTGCCGCCAGAGCCAACCCTGACAAGGACGGCTATGACAACACCACCATCAGCGTGCAACTGCAGCATGCGCTCAATGCAGATCACCAGCTGTCCGTATCTGCGTTCAACAGCGACGGCGTCAGCCAGGGCGACAGTTCCTTTTTTCCGGCGGTGCCCGCCGATGTCCACAGCAGCAAGGCAAACATCGAGAAGCTGGCGGTAGTGTCTGACAATCGTTTCAGCGACCTGTGGCAGAGCCGACTGCAACTGGCACAGGGAACGGATAAATACCAAAACTTCCTGAATGGCGTGCTGGATGTAGCCTCCGGTGGGCTGTTCAAAACGACCAACCGGCAGATTGCCTGGCAGAACGAACTCCATGTGGCAGAGAATCAGCGCATCCATATTACTGCGGAGAATCTGGTTCAGACAATTGCGGCCAGCACCGCCTTCTCACGCACAAGGCGCAATGTGAACAGCCTGCTGGGTGGCTATGTCGGAGAATTTGGCAGGCATCAGCTGCAGTTCAACCTGCGCCAGGACAACTACTCCGATTTTGGCACGGCCCATACCGGCCTGCTTGGATATGGCATGCAGTTCACCGACGCATGGCGCATGACCGCAAGCATAGGCAATGCCTTCAAGGCACCGACATTCAATGACCTGTTCTACCCGCTTACCTGGGG
>JBFKMJ010000033.1:0-8998 GCA_041629915.1 Gallionella sp. | reverse complement strand
CGGGTGGCGACAGTGGACACCTCGAATCCGTTCATCGCGCGCGATGTCCCGACCGCTGATGAGAGCTTTGTGGTCATTCGCTTCCGCGATCCGGCAGGCGTGAATTTCTCGTACCTGCTGACCATGATTCCAGGTTCGTTCATGTCGCGCGCCAATACGCTGGTTGTGCCAGGTGGGATGATGAGTGTTGCGATGGAGGTCATACTCGCGCCGATCTTGCGGGAGATGATCGAGAACAGGGGCAGGTAAAATACCCATGCAGGTTCAAGGGGAAGGTGCATAAAGTCAAATCCCGCCGCAGGGCAGGATTCGGGCTGCCTTGAAGCTAAAAAATTTCAAAGCACAAATAAGTTGAGATAGAATGTGCACTTTCAGGCACGCTGGGTTTGCCTGGTGCGGTTGTTTTTTTGATTGGTACGAGATTCTGGTTATGGCATCGCATTCGCCTGTGGCGAATAGGCGCATTTTCTGAATTTTCGGCTTGGGCGGCTGGCCGCATGAATCTGCCACATTGCCGCAAAACTGCGCACTCACTGGCGGACTGGTATTTATTCAAGAGGGGTAGCAGGGATGGCGGGTTATGTCTCCCGGCTCGCAAGCCCCCGTGCAAACTTTTTATGGTCATTCGGCCGGGCATGCGAAATGCCATGGCAAATTCACCCACAGGGGTATGCATTAATTGTGGCCGGCTATAGCCGGAACAACCACGCCGGCTGGTTGCCGTTAAGCGAATTGCTGGATCCAGTTTGCTCTCCGAATTAACTGGACACATTAGATTTAAATACTAACCGAAGGAGTTTTTTGATGCATCAAGCGCAAATGGTTACGGTCGAGGGAAATGAAGCTGCGGCTTATATCGCCCATCTGACCAACGAAGTGATCGCAATTTACCCGATCACACCCTCTTCGCCGATGGGGGAATATTCCGATGCCTGGTCGGCGGAGGGCACCAAAAACCTGTGGGGCACCATTCCGGAAGTCATTACGATGCAAAGCGAGGGTGGTGCCGCCGGTACGGTGCATGGCGCATTGCAGAGCGGTTCCCTGACAACCACGTTTACCGCATCACAGGGTTTGTTGCTGATGATCCCCAATATGTACAAGATCGCCGGCGAGCTGACCCCCTTTGTCATGCATGTGGCGGCGCGTTCGCTTGCAGCGCAGGGCCTGTCGATTTTTGGCGACCATAGCGACGTGATGTCGGCGCGCTCGACCGGCTTTGCCTTTCTTGCTTCCAACTCGGTGCAGGAAGCGATGGACATGGCGCTGATCGCACAGGCAGCGACGCTGGAATCGCGCATACCGATCCTGCATTTCTTCGACGGTTTCCGCACTTCCCATGAAGTGTCCAAGGTCGAGCAGGTATCGTTCGAAGTCGTCAGGGAAATGATCGATGACGAGCTGGTGTTTGCCCATCGCGCCCGTGCGATGACGCCTGACCATCCGGTGCTGCGAGGTACGGCGCAGAACCCTGATGTGTACTTCCAGGCACGCGAGACAGTTAATACTTATTACGACGCGATGCCGGGTATCGTGCAGAAGGTGATGGACAAATTCGCCGGACTCACGGGCCGCCAATATCATTTATTTGATTATGTTGGTGCGCCGGATGCCGAGCGCGTAATGATCCTGATGGGTTCGGGTGCAGATGCCGCAGAGGAAACGGTGGATCATCTGGTTGCGCATGGTGAGAAGGTCGGCATTGTCAAAGTGCGTCTGTATCGGCCGTTCTCTACTGAGGCGCTGCTCAAGGCCATCCCGGCCACGGCCAAGCGTATTGCCGTTCTTGATCGCACCAAGGAGCCCGGTGCGGACGGCGAGCCGCTGTATAAGGACGTGGTAACGGCGTTCGCCGAAGCCTTTACCGCCGGCAGGTGTGGTGCCATGCCGCGTGTGGTGGGCGGGCGCTATGGGTTGTCGTCCAAGGAATTTACGCCCGGCATGATCAAGGGCGTATTCGACGAGCTGAAAAAAGACCAGCCGAAAAATAATTTTACCGTTGGCATTATCGACGACGTGACCCATACCAGCCTGAAGTGGGATGCGGATTTCCGCAACGATGCCAGCATTGGCGTGAACCGCTGCCTGTTCTACGGACTGGGCTCGGATGGCACGGTGGGCGCCAACAAGAACACCATCAAGATCATGGGGGAGGAAACCGAGCTCTATGCCCAGGGTTATTTTGTTTACGACTCGAAAAAAGCCGGCGCGGTGACCGTTTCTCATCTGCGCTTCTCGCCCAAGCCGATACACGCGCCTTACCTGATCGGCGACAACGGCGCCAGCTTCATCGGTTGTCATCAACCGGTTTTTCTGGAGCGTTACGAAATGCTGGATTCCGCCGAAGAGGGCGCGGTGTTTCTGGTTAACACGGCAGCTGCACCGGACAAGGCGTGGGATCTGCTCACGCGCAAGATGCAGCAGCAGATCATCGACAAGAAAATCGAGTTCTATGTGATCGACGCCTACGCCATCGCCAGGGCAACCGGTATGGGCAGTCGCATCAACACCATCATGCAGACCTGCTTTTTTGCGATTTCCGGCATCCTGCCGCGCGAACTGGCCATCGAGAAGATCAAGGGCGCTGCAGAGAAGTCCTACAGCAAGAAGGGCAGGGAAGTCGTGGAAGCCAACTGGAAGGCGATCGACGAAACCCTTGCCAACCTGCACCAGGTGAATATCCCGGCCACCGCTACCAGCGATTTCGAAATGCCCGAGCCGGTGGGTGCCCACGCGCCGGACTTCGTCAAGCGCGTCACTGCCGAGATCATGGCGGGCCGCGGCGATCGCCTGCCGGTTTCGGTGTTTCCGGCCGATGGTACCTGGCCTACCGGAACGGCAATCTGGGACAAGCGCAATCTGGCGCTGGAAATACCGGTATGGGACGAAGAGCTGTGCATCTACTGCGGCAAGTGTGCGCTGGTCTGCCCGCACACCGCGATCCGTTCCAAGGTGTTCCCGGTCGAATCGACCAATGACGCACCGCCCACCTTCAAGCATATCCAGATCAAGGGCAAGGAATTCGAGCAGGGCATGCACGTCAGCTATCAGGTGTCGCCTGATGATTGTACCGGCTGTACGCTGTGCGTCGACATCTGCCCGGCAGTATCCAAGACTGACCCGGATTACAGGGCGCTCAACATGCGCGACATCGTGCCGTTGCGCAATCAGGAAAGGGAGAATTTCGATTATTTCCTCAAGCTGCCGGAATTTGACCGCACCAAGTTGCGCACCTCCACCATCAAGGGCGCGATGATGCTGCAACCGCTGTTCGAGTTTCCCACTGCCTGTGTCGGTTGCGGTGAGACACCCTATATCAAACTGGCCACCCAGTTGTTCGGCGACCGCATGCTGATCGCCAACGCGACCGGTTGTTCCTCGATTTACGGCGGCAACCTGCCCACCACGCCTTACAGCAAGAATGCCGAGGGACGCGGTCCGACCTGGTCGAATTCACTGTTTGAGGACACCGCAGAATTCGGTCTGGGTTTCCGCGTCAGCATCGACAAGCACGCCGAACATGCCAGCGAAATGCTTGTGCAGATGAGGGATGCGATTGGCGCCGAGCTGGTTGACGCCATCCTGAATGCCGACCAGTCCACCGAGGCGGGCATCTTTGCCCAGCGCGAGCGCATCGAGACTTTGCGCAAGGCGCTGGCCGGTATCGATTCCGCCGAGGCGCGCAATCTGGAAACCCTGGCCGACTATCTGGCCAAGAAGAGCGTGTGGATGTTCGGCGGTGACGGCTGGGCTTATGACATCGGTTTCGGCGGCCTTGATCACGTGCTGGCCTCGGGCCGTAATGTCAACATCCTGGTGATGGATACCGAAGTCTATTCCAATACCGGCGGCCAGTGTTCCAAGGCAACCCCGCGCGGCGCCATGGCCAAGTTTGCCGCCGGCGGCAAGCCGACCGGCAAGAAAGATCTGGGGCAGATCGCGATGACCTACGGCAATATTTATGTTGCCCATGTCGCCTACGGTGCGAAGGATCTTCATACGCTGAAGACTTTCATCGAAGCCGAGTCTTTCGATGGCCCGTCGCTGATCATTGCCTACAGTCCCTGTGTCGAACACGGCTACGATATGGCCAAGCAACACCAGCAGCAGGAGCTGGCGGTCAGCACCGGCCACTGGCCGTTGTACCGCTATGACCCGCGTCGTGAGGAGGCTGGCAAGAACCCGTTGTCGCTGGATTCGCAGAAGCCCTCCGTGTCCTACCGTGAGATGGTTCAGAACGAACCGCGCTTCCGCGGTCTGGTGAAGCATATGGACAGTGATAGCGGAGAAACGGTGGCGTTCTACGACAAGGAATTGCGGAAACATTATGCGATTTTTGAACATCTGGCCAGTGGTGATGGGGCAGGTGTCAAGAAGAGTCCATCTGACGCATAATCCGGTTTGTACGGAACCGGGTGGTCAAACCGATAATTAAAATGGGGAGTGTCATGACGAGCAGCAAGAAGTATATATATTCGTTCGAAGAAGGTGATGGAAAAAACAAGATGCTGCTGGGCGGCAAGGGTGCAAACCTGTGTGAAATGACCCAGATCGGCCTGAATGTCCCCCCCGGATTCACGATTACGACTGACGCTTGCAATGCCTACCTGGAAAAGAACAAGTTGCCGGATGGGCTGATGGCGGACATCAAGACATACATGCTGGAACTCGAGAAAAAGACCGGCAAGGGATTCGGCGGTGGCGAAAATCCTTTGCTCGTTTCCGTACGTTCCGGTTCATCCATGTCCATGCCCGGCATGATGGACACCATCCTCAATCTTGGTCTGAATGAAACTTCGCTGCAGGGCCTGATCAAGCAGACCGGCAATGCCCGCTTTGCCTATGATGCCTATCGCCGCTTCATCCAGTTGTTTGGCAA
This sequence comes from Gallionella sp., assembly GCA_041629915.1. GTDB lineage: Bacteria > Pseudomonadota > Gammaproteobacteria > Burkholderiales > Gallionellaceae > Gallionella. Next base: position 4,119 of record JBFKMJ010000033.1, on the reverse strand, counting down.
GATTGCGCTCAATATCGGCGACGAGCATTTTGATGAGCGCATGGCAGCGATGAAGCGCAAGTATGGCGCACCTTCGGACCTGGATTTGACTGAGGCCCATCTCAGGGAGTTGACGGACGAATTCCTCGCGATTGTCCAGAAACAGACCGGCAAGCCGTTTCCGCAGGATCCCTATGAGCAGCTGGAGATTTCGGTGGGGGCGGTATTCCGTTCCTGGATGGGCAAGCGTGCCGTGGATTACCGCAAGCAATTCAGGATTACCAAGGATCTGGCCAGCGGTACCGCGGTAAATATCTGCACCATGGTTTTTGGCAACATGGGCAATGACTCCGGCACCGGTGTGGGCTTCACGCGCAATCCCGGCACCGGCGAGAATCTCATTTATGGCGAATACCTGGTCAATGCCCAGGGTGAGGATGTGGTGGCGGGGATCCGCACGCCCAAGGCGATTGCCGAGATGGAACAGGAAATGCCGGAGATCTACCGCCAGCTGATCGAGCTGCACAACCGGCTGGAGTCGCATTACCACGAGGTGCAGGATTTCGAATTCACCATCGAAAAGGGCACCCTGTATTGTCTGCAGACCCGCAACGGCAAGATGAATGCGCGCGGCATGGTGCGGACTTCGGTGGAAATGTTCAACGAGGGGCTGATTTCCAAGGAGCGCGCACTGTTGCGTGTCGAACCCGCGATACTGGAACAGTTGCTGGTTCCGCAGCTGGCGCCGAACTTTCACGGCAAGTCATTGGCGCAGGGACTGCCGGCCTCGCCCGGCGCGGCCTCCGGCAAGATCGTGTTCGATGCCGACACTGCCGAAAAACGCGGCCGCGCCGGCGAAAAAATCATCCTGGTGCGCGAAGAAACCAAGCCGGAGGATATCCACGGATTCTTCCAGGCTCAGGGCATCCTGACCAGTCGCGGCGGCAAGACTTCGCATGCCGCGGTGGTGGCGCGCGGCATGGGGAAACCCTGTGTCTCGGGTTGCGATCAGATCGTGATCAACGATCATTTGCGCAATGCGCAGATTGGCGAGACCACATTGCAGGAAGGCGATGTGGTCACCATCGATGGCGGCACCGGCCATGTTTACGCGGGCGAAGTGCCGACCGTGGAAGCCGAGTTCTCGGAGGAAATGGCCACGCTGCTGGCCTGGGCGGATGAGGTGGCACAGCTGAAGGTATTGGCGAATGCCGATACGCCCGATGATGCATTGCGCGCGCGGGAGTTCGGCGCGATGGGCATCGGCCTGTGCCGCACCGAGCGCATGTTCAACAGCACCGACCGCCTGCCGATCGTGCAGGAGATGATACTGGCCGAGACACCGGAAGCCCGCCAGACTGCGCTGAACCGCCTGCTGCCGATCCAGCGCTCCGACTTCAAGGGCATTTTCAAGGCGATGCGGGGACTGTCGGTGACGGTGCGCCTGCTTGATCCGCCAATGCACGAATTTTTGCCGACCGCAGCGCAACTCGAACTGGAAATCGCCCATCTGCATCAATTGCGCGACACCATCGACGGCCTGGAAGATCTGCCCGATACGCTCAAGATGCTCAATCCCAAGCTCTATCAGCAGTATGCCGATGGTCTGACGAAATTGATGGGCAGTCTGGATACCTTCAAGGAATCGCATATGGAAGAAGATGTGATCCACAAGAAGGAAGTGATTTTGAAAAAGGTCAGGGCGCTGGCAGAAGTCAACCCGATGCTGGGCCATCGCGGTGTCAGGCTGGGCATCACTTATCCCGAAATCTATTCGATGCAGATACGGGCAATTCTGGAAGCCGCCGCCCTGTGCGCCAAGGAGGGCATTGAAATCTACCCCGAAATCATGGTGCCCCAGGTTGCCACGGTGGAAGAACTCAAACGCATACACAGTTACGTCCAGCGTATTCACAAGGAAGTGAAAGCGACCCATGGCATCGAGGTGCAATTCAAGTTTGGCTCCATGCTGGAAGTGGTGCGTGCCTGCGTGCGTGCCGGGCGCATGGCGGAAACTGCCGAATTTTTCTCGTTCGGTACCAACGACCTGACTCAGGCTACCTTCTCCTTCAGCCGTGAGGACGCGGAAAACAAATTTCTTCCCGCCTATAACGAAACCGGCATTCTGGAAGACAACCCGTTCGAGGTGCTGGACATCAAGGGTGTTGGACAGTTGATGAAAATGGCAGTGGCGAAGGGTCGCGCAACCAACCCGGATTTGAAAATGGGCATTTGCGGCGAACATGGCGGGCATCCGGGTTCCATCCATTTCTGCCACCACATCGGGCTCAATTACGTTTCCTGCTCGGGTCCGCGCGTGCCCATTGCGCGCCTGGCGGCAGCACAGGCCAAGTTGCAGGAGGAAGGTTACCGGGAGCCAGGCTGATCTCGACCTGTTTCAGGGCTGCGCTCGGCACCCGTTCGGCTTGAGCCTGCCGAAGGCTTGATCGGCTTCGGGATATCAGATGGCCATTCGTGAGAATGGCCATCTGAGTTTCAGGCGGAATGCAGCACTGCGCTGGATAATATTGATTGAATGTTGTGCAGTGGTCCAACTATCCGGATTTAAGCGTGTTTTTTTCCCGCTTACGCATTTCGGGCATTTTTTCTGCGATTCCGCTTGTCAATATTTCACAAACATCTTTATAATTCGCCGCACATTAAAAAAAATCGAAGTGTCGGAGCCGATAGGTTCACCTCACTCAAGATGTCCTCCCAAAATCAAAGATGTTGGCCATGACCGCTCTGCGGCCAGGGGTTCTGATGCGGCAATTAAGATAAAGGTTATCCATATGACAAGTGTGGCGGCAGGGACAAAGAGAAATCTGTCGATTTCACAGGCTGGAGCGGATCGCTCCAAGGCAGTACCAAGCCTGATTACGATTTCTATCATGGGCAAGGCCTACCAGGTACCGGCGGAGACCACCATCATGGGGGCCATCGAATACGCAGGGCATCAGATTGTCCGCGGCGCCGGTTGTCGTGAGGGTTATTGCGGCGCCTGCGCCACCCTCTATCGTTTGCCCGGCGACTACAAGATCCACACCGGCCTGGCCTGCATGACCATGGTCGAGGCGGGCATGACGCTTGCCCAGGTTCCCTATGTTCCGGCCGAGAAGGCAATCTACGACATTGAAAAGCTCAAGCCCAATGTCACTGCGATTCAGGAGATGTACCCGTCGGTATTCCGTTGTGTTGCGTGCAACACCTGTACCAAGTCCTGTCCGCAGGGACTCCAGGTCATGGACTACGTTCAGGCCGCCAAGCGGGGTGATATCGCTGCGGTAATGGATCTGTCTTTCGATTGCGTGGTGTGCGGGTTGTGCATGCTGCGTTGTCCGGCCGAAATCACCCAGCCTCTGATGGGCATCATGGCGAAACGCCTGTATGGCCGCTACCTGCGCAAGGACAGCCCGGAGCTGGCTGAGCGTGTCAATGCCGTCGAAAGTGGCGCCTACGATGCCGAATACGCCAAACTGATGCCAATGAGCCGCGAGGCCTTGTCAGAACTTTACTACGCCCGCGACTCGGAATAGAGAGGATTTAAGATGTATCCAGATTACATGGCGGAGTCGCTCCGCAAAGTGGCTCAGACACGTCCCGCACGTTTGGAATTGGCTCGCAAGCCCGACCCCGTCTATCCGCCGATGAGCGCGGAAGAGCGCCGCGCCGTTCTGGAGGGTTTTCACCCCGATTTCGAAGCCAGTGCACGCCGCAAGGTGCGCGTCGGCCCCAACCGGGACGATTCGCTGACCACCGAGGTGGCGGATCTGCTGGAGTCGCACTCCTGGCTGCGCAGTGAACAGGTAAATCTCGATAAGCCGGATTTTGAGACCGATCTGCTGATCATCGGCGGTGGCGGCGCCGGCTGTAACGCGGCGCTGGTTGCAATGAAGGAGCACGGGCTGCGCTCTATCATCGCCACCAAGCTGCGCATGGGCGATGCCAATTCGATGATGTCCCAGGGCGGCATGCAGGCCGCCGTATCGCGCACCGATTCACCGACTCGTCATTATCTGGATGCCATTGGCGGCGGTCACTTCGAGAACAAGCCCGAGCTGGTCAGGGCGCTGACCGAGGACGGCCCCGGTGTGGTCAAGTGGCTCGAAGACCTGGGCGTCTGCTGGGACAAGCAACAGG
>JBFKMJ010000032.1:0-9002 GCA_041629915.1 Gallionella sp. | reverse complement strand
CACCAGTGAGTTGCCCTGCTGCCTGCGCTGCATATCGGAACCGGTTTTCGTCTTGCCGTCAAAGGCGACGTTCAAGGAGTCGCTGACCACTTTATATTTGGCTTCGTTCACCGATGAAATGGAATACATCACCACAAAAAAGGCGAACAGCAGGGTGATGAAATCGGCATAGGAAATCAGCCAGCGATCGTGGTTGTCATGGTCGACTCGTTTTTTCCGGCGTGCCATGATTCGCGGGCCTAGGCGACGAGGTAGCCCTGCAACTTGAGCTCGAGCAGCCGCGGGTTATCCCCGTTGGCGATGCTCGCCAGGCCGTCCATAATCATCTCGTATTCTTCCATTCGCTGCATGAGAACGGATTTCAGCTTATTCGCAATCGGCAAAAACAACAGATTGGCAAAAGCCACGCCATATATGGTCGCCACGAAAGCCACCGCTATACCCGCTCCCAGTTTGCCCGGCTCGGACAGGTTCTGCATGACATGCATCAATCCCAACAGCGCACCGATGATGCCGATGGTCGGTGAATATCCGGCAGCCGCCTCCCACACACGCGCCGCCTGCCAGTGCAGCTGCTCCCATGAATGAACGTCCACATCCAACACCTCGCGTATCTTCTCGGCATCATGTCCATCCACCAGGAGTTGCAGTCCCTTCTTCAGGAAGGGGTCGGAAATCGTGGCAATACGGTTCTCCAGCGCGAGGGGGCCTTTTCTGCGAACCAGCCGGCTCCACTCCACCAATTGCCTGGACATCAGGTGGTTGTCCAGTTTGGGAGTGACAAAGGCCCAGCGCCCCATCCTGATCGCCAGAACGAAAACATGCCGCGGCGATTGCACCATCACGGCGCCCAGCGTACCGCATATCACAATCAGGAAGGCCGCGATCTGGAACAGGGTGAAAAAGTCCCCGCCTTCCAGCATCTGGCCAGTCAGAATCCCGGTCGCCCCGATCACCAGACCCAGCAGGGTAAGCTTGTCCATCAGCCGCCCCTGATCCGGCTGCGCAATCTGGCTACCGCCTGACTGTGCAACTGCGAAACGCGTGATTCGGAAACGCCCAGCACCTCACCGATTTCGCGCAAATTCATTTCCTGCTCATAAAGCATGCCCATCAACATGCGCTCACGCTCCGGCAGGCCTGCCACCGCATGTGCAAGTTCATCCCGGAAGCGCTGGTCTTCAAGCAGATCCATCGGGTCACCGTCGTGGCCAAACTCGAAGCGTTCGAAAAAATCATCGTGATCTTCGCCGTGCATATCCTCGAAATACATCAATTGCGCACCGCGTGATTCCTGCAACAATTGCTGATACTCGGCGAGCGGCAGCTCCAGCTCTTCGGCGATCTCGGTTTCGCTGGGCGATTTGCCCAATTTCTGCTGCAAACGACTGATCGCCGCCTCGATACGGCGCATGTCGCGGCGCAGCCTGCGCGGCAGCCAATCAGCACTGCGCAGCTCATCCAGCATGGCGCCGCGGATGCGTTGCGTCGCATAGGTTTCAAACTGCGCGCCATGAAACTGGTCATAACGGCTCGCGGCATCCAGCAGGCCCATCATGCCGGCCTGCATGATGTCGTCAATCTGTACACTGTAAGGCAGCCTGGCCATCATCTGGTGCGCAAGCCGTTTGACCAGCGGGGCATATTCCCGCAGGCATTGTTCCTTGTCCTTGAGTCCGGTGGCCGTGTACATGCGTTCTGGCTTATGCGACAAGCATATTCTCGGCCGCATCGACCCGACAATTGCGCGCCTGCCTGAGCAAACTTTGCGTCATATGTTCGATTCCGCTTCCCTGCTCATCCAGTCCGGCAGGCAGACAGATCAGCTTTTCAGCCAGTGCCTGGTAGGAACGTGCCGAACAGGCAGCAGGGAAAGCCTCCACCACCGACCTGCCAAGTTGCGTGGCACGGCTAAGCTTGTTGTCGGTCGGGATGCAACCCAGATACGCCAACTGCGCGGAAAGATGATGATGCGCCACTTTGGCCATGTTGTTAAATACATTTTTTGCTTCCGCTTTGCTGCGGGCCTTGTTGATGATGATCTCGAAGCGCAGGCGTGCATTCTCCAGCGCCATGCGCTTGATCAGGGCGTAGCTTGCGGTAATGCCAGAGATGGTTGCATCTGCCACCACCAGCATGGAGGTTCCTGCTGCCAGGCCGGATGACACGCCATCCGGTGCAGACACCACCTTGGCGCACCGCATGCCGGGTATTGCCGCGTCCACCAGCATGACATCCACCGTCTTGTCCAGCTTGGCCAGTGCCTGCTCCAGCCTTTGCAGTTCCCTGTCTTCCATTTTTGGCAACGCACGCATGGCACGCGCCGTGTGCAGCACAGTGCAACCTTGAGCAGGCAGGATTGCGTCATCCAGGCTGCATTTTGCCTGCGCGACATCGAGCAGATCGAAATGTGCAAAAAGCCCCAATTGATCCAGCAAATTGTTTGGGGCAGTATTCTCGTCCAGCACCAGAACATCCTTGCCGGAATGTGCCAGCGCAGCAGCGAGATTGATGGCCGCGCTGGTACATCCGACCCTCGGTTTACCGGCAGCCACGGTAATGACACGAATCTGGTTGCTCACCAGCAAGCGGCGCAAACCTTCCGCCTGATCAACATCGCCTTCAGAGCGCATGAGTCATCTCACCGGTAACAGCGCCTGCATCCGCCATCAATGCCGGAAACTCCAGTTCGTTCAACGTGAACGGGGTTTTCTCCTCAACCGGTCTAAGGGCGCGATGCAACAGGTAATCCAGATTGACGGGGTGCAGATCTTCCGGCACGCGCTGGCCGTTCGTCATATAGTGCAGCACCAGACGATGGCGCAACACCACATCCAGCACCGTGCCCAGATTGGCCGCCTCGTCCAGCTTGGTAACGATACAGCCGACAACGCCATTTTCAGCCTGCTTCCCTGCGCCTGCCGTTTTTTGATAAATGCGAACGACCTCTTCCAGCGTATCGCCATTGCTGGTGGCATTCAGCAACAACAGGCGTCGCACGCCCACTTCGTCGAACATCTCGCTCTGGTTCTCCACGCGCTCGTCGCGTTGCCCCATCCCGACCGTGTCAATCAACACCAGATGTTTGTGCCGCAACGCGGAAAGTGTCAGGCGCAAGTCGCCTGTGTCCTTTACCGCATGAACGGCCACCCCGAGAATCTTGCCGTAGATCTTGAGCTGCTCATAAGCGCCGATCCGGTAACTGTCGGTGGTCAGCAGGGCCACCTTGTCAGCGCCATAACGCACCACCGCGCGCGCCGCCAGTTTTGCCGTGGTCGTGGTTTTTCCCACGCCGGTCGGACCGATCAACGCATATACCCCCCCCATCGCAACGATGTCATCCGTCTCCTTCGCCACGCGCAGGTTGCATTTCAACACCTCCTTGATCCATGCTTCACCCCGCATGTTTTCAGCGGGCATCTTGTCCAGTAATTGGCGTACCAGCATCGGGCTGAAACCGGAATTCAGCATCCTGCGCAGCAGGGCAGCGCGTTGCGGGTCGTTCTGCTGCATGCCGTTCCAGGAGAGTGCGGCAAGCTGCTGACGCAGCATGCTGTGCATGGATTTGATTTCGCCGAGAATCGAGGATTCCGGATTGAGCGCCGCCGTTTCTGGAATAAGCGGCGTTGAGGACGAAACGGGCGAAGAGGTGGCGGGATTGGCATTAGTGCCGCTATCGGCCTTTGCTTTCCTTTCTGGTGCTTTGGGTACAGTGGGAAGGCCGGCGAAGTGCATGATGTCCTCACTCGCCACGGCGATGATTTCAACCCCCCCTTCCACCGTGCGATTGGACAGAATCACCGCCTCATCGCCCAGTTCGTTGCGTATATCCCTCAATGCCTGACGCGCCGACGGGGCGATAAATTTTCTGATGTTCATGCGCTACCTCCTACCATTGCAGTCACCCGGATCGTTTTGAAGTCCGGTACCTCATCATGCGAAATTACCCGTATGCCCGGCACTGCCCGCTTCAGAAAACGCGCCAGCAAATCACGCAACTGCGACGGCACCAGCATCACCGTCGGCAAGCCCAGTTGCTCCTGCGCCTCGGCAGCGACGCGGGTTTCGCGCAGCACGGTATCGGCCAGCCCCGGTTCGATGCCGAGACCGTTCTGGCTGGATTGCATCGCCTGAATCAGCAGATATTCCAGATCCTTGTCCATGCCGATCACCTGCAATTCCTGCGTGGATGGATAGAATTGCTGCACAATCGCGGGGCCCAGTGCAACGCGCGCCAGCGCGGTGAGTTGATAGGCGTCCTGTGTGCGCGGCGCATGCTCCGCCAGCGTTTCCACGATGGTGCGCATATCGCGGATGTGCATGCCTTCTTCCAGCAGATTCTGCAGCACCTTCTGCACCGTTCCCAACGGCAACGTCTTGGGCACCAGGTCCTCGACCAGTTTTGGAAACGCCTTGCCGACATGATCCAGCAGCTGCTGTACTTCCTGTCGCCCGAGCAGTTCTGCGGCGCGCGTGCTGATCAGGTGGCTCAGATGGGTCGCCACCACCGTACCCGGGTCGACTACGGTGTAGCCCATCACCTGCGCCTGCTCGCGCAGCGCCGTCTCGATCCACACCGCGGGCAGACCAAAGGCCGGATCGTTTGTCTGCACGCCCTCCAGCTCCCCTGTCACGCTGCCCGGGTTGATCGCCAGCAGCAGGTTAGGATAAGCCTCGCCACTGCCGATATCCACACCCTTGAGGGCGATGCGGTAACCGTTGGGACGCAGGTCGAGATTGTCACGGATATGCACCGGCGGCGGCAGAAAGCCGATGTCCTGGGTAAATTTTTTCCGGATGCCCTTGATGCGGCGCAACAGGTCGCCGTCCTGTGTCTTGTCCACCAGCGAAATCAGCCGGTATCCCACCTCCAGCCCCAGCACATCAACTTGTGCGACGTCCTCCCAGCTTGCCTCGGCAGATTCCGTGACCACCGGCACAGTCGCCGCGTCGGCAGATTCCTCCTGCTCTGCACCAGTCTCTGCCTTCTTCACCAGATAATAGGCCAGCCCCACCATCGCGCCGGCCAGCAGCAGAAAGGCAAAGTGCGGCATGCCGGGAATCAGGCCCATCGCGCCAATAATCGTGGCGGTCAGCATGATGACCTGCGGTTGCTTGAATAATTGAGCGACCAGTTGCTGACCGATGTTTTCGTCGCTGGCGACACGGCTCACCACCAGGCCGGCGGCGGTGGATATGACCAGTGCCGGAATCTGGGCGACCAGACCGTCACCGATGGTCAACAGGGTGTAGTTTTTTGCCGCAACAGCGAGTGTGAGGTCATGCTGCAACATGCCGACGATCAGTCCACCGATGACATTGATGAACAGAATGATGATGCCAGCCACCGCGTCACCGCGCACAAATTTGCTGGCACCGTCCATGGCACCGTAGAAATCGGCTTCCTGCGCAATCTCGGCACGACGCTGTCGCGCCACGTCCTCGCCGATCAGCCCCGCGTTCAGATCGGCATCGATCGCCATCTGCTTGCCGGGCATCGCATCCAGTGTGAAACGCGCGCCCACCTCGGCGATACGCCCGGCGCCCTTGGTGATGACCACAAAATTGATGATCACCAGAATCGCGAATACCACCAGCCCCACGGCATAGTTGCCACCCACCAGAAAGTGGCCGAACGACTCGATCACCTTGCCCGCCGCATCCGGCCCGGTATGCCCTTCCAGCAGCACGACCCGCGTGGAAGCCACATTCAGCGACAAACGCAGCAACGTGGTAATCAGCAGCACGGTGGGGAATATCGCAAAATCCAGTGCCCTGTTGGTGTTCATGCTGACCAGCAGCACCATGATGGAAATCGCGATATTGAAAGTGAACAGGATATCCAGCAATACCGGCGGCAATGGCAGCACCATCATCGCCAGCACCATCACGATCAGCGCCGGGCCGGCCATGCCGACCAGACCAGTGCGCTTGATGAAGTTATGCAAATTCATGTTTCATATCCTCATGCAGTGACAGCGCCCGGATCGAGCCCCTGCGGCACCGGCAACTCGCCCGGTTCCTGCGGACGGGGCCCGCCGTGTTTCTCATGGCGGCGCAAGTTGTAAACATAGGCAAGCACTTCCGCGACTGCGGTATACAGTGCTTCCGGAATGGACTCGCCCAGCTCGGCATGTTTGTGCAATGCACGCGCCAGCGGCGGCGCCTCCATAATCGGCACGCAGTGTTCCGCGGCGATTTCGCGAATGCGCAAGGCCAGCAAATGCGAGCCCTTCGCCACCACGACCGGCGCACGCATGCCGCTGCGGCTGCGTCCGCCACGCTTCACATTCGCCGGAACCTCGTTTTCGCTGTATTTCAACGCCACCGCATAGTGGGTCGGGTTGGTGACCACCACATCGGCAGTCGGGATTGCCGCCATCATGCGCCGGCGTGCCGCTTCGCGTTGCAGGCTGCGGATGCGCCCCTTGACCATCGGGTCGCCTTCGGTTTCCTTGGATTCCTGACGCACCTCTTCCTTGGTCATCATCAGCTTCCTGTTGTGATCCCACAGCTGGAATGGCACATCGATCGCGACAATCAACAGCATCGCGCCGACAATCATCATGAAGCTTGCGCCGACCAGATGGCCCATTTGCGGAATGGAGGCGGCCGCGGCTTGCGTCCCGAGCGCCATCACCGCGTCCTTGTTGTGCCATATCACCCAGGCCGCAATGCTGCCAACCAGCACGGCCTTGCCGATCGCTTTTGACAGCTCCACCAGCGCGGTTCTGGAGAACATGCGCGCGATGCCGGAGACCGGATTCAACTTGGAAAATTTGGGTTGCAGCGCTTCAAAACTGAACAACCATCCGTTCAGCAGCAATGGCGAGCATGCCGCTGCCAGCATGACGACCAGCAACAGGGGCGAAAAAGTGATGAGCATGTCCAGCGAAAGGTCATACAGTCGCGGAATCAGCAGGTGGGTGTTGAAGGCCAGGTCGCGGTTCAGCGTCAGGCCATCGTGCAACATTTTCACCATGTGCTGGGTGAACGATGCGCCCATGAACCACAACACCCCGCCACCCGCCAGCAGGACGGCAAAGGTGGAAAGCTCGCGCGAACGCGCGACCTGACCTTTTTCTCTTGCCTGGTCAAGTCGCCGCTGTGAGGGCTGTTCGGTTTTCTCTAGGTCGCTGCCTTCTGCCATGATGCGCTCCGCTATTCAGCCTTGCATAGCCATTCCACCTGGCTGGCAAACTTCGCCAGGCAAGTCGCCGGTCATGGCAATTATCAGCACATCAGGTAAAGTTGATTGGATGAATAGCGCGGATTTTTTGCGGCTTTTCGCTCACCCGGCGACAGTGTGGGTATGACGGTGCAGCCGTTTCCATACGATGAGTCGCGCTGTAAAAGTATGCAAACCCGGAACAATCACTCGTCCGCGGATTACACAGATAGACGCAGATTGATCTGCGATTTCCAATCTGTTCAATCTGCATAATCTGTGGACTGAACCGGGTTTTCAGGTTTGTTCCTGCAAGCTACCAGCCGGATTCCCTCTCAGGCGTGGCGGATATTCTGTGGATGCTCAGATCCGCGCCATTGAATTCTTCTTCCGCATCGAGACGGATACCAACCAGTTTTTTCAGCGTGCCATACACCGCATAGCCACCGGCAAAGGCAATGACGATGCCCAGCAGCGTGCCGATCAGTTGCGCCATGAAGCTGACTCCGCCGAGTCCGCCCAGCACCTTCATGCCGAAGATGCCCGCCGCAATGCCGCCCCACGCACCGCACAGGCCATGCAGCGCCCACACGCCGAGCACGTCATCAATCTTCCAGCGGTTCTGTGTGTGGGTAAACATCACCACGAACAATGCACCCGCAATGCCGCCGGTTGCTAACGCACCAATCGGGTGCATAAGGTCGGAACCGGCGCATACGGCCACCAGACCGGCCAGCGGGCCGTTATGCACAAAACCGGGATCGTTCTTGCCCAGCCACAGCGCGGCCAGCGTGCCGCCCACCATCGCCATCAGCGAATTGACCGCGACCAGCCCGCTGATCTTGCCGATTTCCTGCGCCGACATGACGTTGAAGCCAAACCAGCCGACGGTCAGTATCCACGCGCCCAGGGCAAGGAAAGGAATGCTCGATGGCGGGTGTGCGGAGATGCGCCCCTCCTTGCTGTAACGTCCGTGCCGCGCGCCGAGCAGCAACACAGCCGCCAGGCCGATCCAGCCGCCCACCGCATGCACGACCACCGAGCCGGCGAAGTCGTGAAACGGCGCGCCGAATGTCGCACTCAGCCAATCCTGGATACCGAAACTGCCATTCCATGCGATGCCCTCAAAGAGCGGATAAATAAACCCGACCAGCATGAAAGTGGCAATCAATTGCGGATTGAAACGGGCGCGCTCGGCGATGCCGCCGGAAACGATGGCGGGAATCGCTGCGGCAAAGGTCAGCAGAAAGAAGAATTTCACCAGCTCGTAGCCGCTCTTTTGCGCGAGCTGTTCCGCGCTGGTGAAAAAATTCACCCCGTAGGCAATCACGTAACCGATGAAAAAATAAGCCAGCGTGGAAACTGCAAAATCGGCCAGAATCTTGACCAGCGCGTTCACCTGGTTTTTCTTGCGCACCGTGCCCAGCTCCAGAAAAGCGAAACCCGCGTGCATCGCCAGCACCATGATCGCGCCGAGCAACACAAACAGGACGTCATTGCCAGATTTCAGGTCTTCCATACCCCCTCCTTCAATTATGAATTACATCAGGAACAAGGTACGCAAGATACGTTCCACAATGGCAAGGAACTGATAGTTATGGACTAATCTGTGAGGCGGCAGCTTCATGCAAAGTATTGGTGCACTTTACTGCCGGCGCGTCGGCGCTTTGCACCAACACGGTGCACTGGCTCGATATCGTTCGGTAAAAACAGGCGGCGGATCGACACGGGCGTTGTTTGCTCGTCAATCTCCCGCGTCCGGGCTCTGCAACACCTTGAAGATCACCTCCAGCGCGAACCCGCGCGATTGCAGGAAGCGCACCTGCCGGGCTTT
>JBFKMJ010000031.1:0-9920 GCA_041629915.1 Gallionella sp. | reverse complement strand
CAGGGTTGCCAGGCAGGATGCGGCTTGACATATTCAAGGTCATGCTGGCGTATCAGCACGGAAGAGGTTTCCAGATGAATGCGTTCATGCTCGATGCACATGACAATCGCCCACCAGGGGTGGTTCCAGTCTATCGGCAGGGCGAGCGGCGCGGTCTGGATCAGATTGTCGACGGCCTCACGCACCTTGTTGCGATAGTCCCGCACCTCATCGACACGCGGCCAATCGTAGTTGGCATCATCGAGATCGTCCCAGCTCATTTCGTCCACACCCACCGCGAACATGGCCTCGAATTCCGGATTGATACGCTCGGTCAGCAGCCCCGCGAGCACCAGCTTGTTGATGAAAAATGTCGCGGTATGACCGAAGTAGAAAATCAGCGGATGACGCAGTGCGATCGGCTTTTTGAAATAGGCCGGCTCGCCGGCCAATATTTCGAACAGCTGCTCGTAGCGATCAAAAGTGGAGAGGAAGCAGTTCCGGATTTCCTGACGAGTGATCCCGGCATCGCTGCCGGTGAGCATGGGAGTCCTCGCGAATAGATGATTCTGCATATCGTTCCTCCTTGCGCGTCCGTGTCGGATTTTACCAGCGAATGACTTGCGTCATGGATAGTCAGGCATTATCCCCCTCCCCGGCACACAGCGCGTTTCTACACTGATAATTCGAGCTCAGCCCGTGTTGACGCATAACCGGTCGTGGAGTAGATTCCAAAAAATGGAGCGTTGGCGCTCCTGTTCTCAGGGAGCCCCTGAAAATCCACAGTTTGCCCAAATAAAAGAGGCGTAGCAGGTGTTCACAAATGTGGGTTTTTTGAGGCTCCTTCAGCAGTTGACCTGATTAAAGGAGGAAACAAAATCATGAACATGACACAACTTCAAAAAAACACCCTTTCTGCTTTTCTGTTCCTGGGCCTGATTGCATTTTCCGGGGCCGGCATCTCAGCCGGAACGGGAAAAATCAAGGCAGACCCGGGCAGCAATGCCACCTGGACCGGCGATGGCGGCATGGATAATTTTATCGGGACCTGCTCTCCCTGCCACGGTGACAGCGGAAAAGGCGATGGCCCTCTGGCAGAAGCGCTTGGAGACGGGATAAAACCTCGCGATCTGGCCGATGCAAAGTTCATGTCAATGAGAACAGACGACGAGCTTTTCAAGGTCACCAAGTTCGGCGGGCCATCCATGGGATTTTCAGACGCAATGCCCGCCCAGAAAGACACATTTACCGATGCAGAGATCAAACAGATCGTTCAGTATATGAGGAACAGCATCTGCAAATGCAAATACGAAGGCAAGAAAAAATAAGACTAACATAAGCACTAGCGCAGGGAACAGGCATCGCGCCCTTCTTCACCCAACCCTGCGTGCAGTTTTTTCACATGAGCGGAGTGGCTTCACTCATCCTCTCCCCCTAACGAAGCCAACGCAATGCCCCATCTCGTCGTCTCCATCTCCGGCCACGGTTTCGGCCATGTCGCGCAGACTGCGCCGATCCTGAACCGGCTGCATGAGCGCATGCCACAGTTGCGCCTCACGGTGCGTTCCGCTGTGCCGCTTTCCCATTTGCATTCACGCATTCACGCGCCGTTTGCATATCTGCCCGGCGAGGGCGATATCGGCATGGTGATGTCTTCGGCGCTGGACGTTCGCGTCGCCGAGAGCCGCGCGGCATATCGCGCCTTTCATGCGGACTGGAATGCGCGCGTCGCCGACGAGGCGCATCTGTTGCGCAAACTCAAGGCCGATTTCGTACTGTCCAATGTCGGTTATCTGGCGCTGGCCGGTGCACAGCATGCGGGCATGCCGAATGCCGCACTGTGTTCGCTGAACTGGGCCGACATTTACCGCCACTACTGCGGTGATGATGAAATCGCAGTCCAGATTCGCGACTGCTATGCCCGTACGGATGCCTTCTTGCGCGCCACGCCCGCCATGGCGATGCCCGACCTGCCCAACCTTATCCCCGTTGCGCCCATCGCCGATGTCGGCAGAAATCGACGCGAAGAACTCGACCGCCGCCTGAAACTTTCACCCGGCGAAAAGCTGGTATTGATCAGCCTGGGCGGCATCGCCAGCCGCCTGCCGATCGAATGCTGGCCGCGCATCAACCGGGTGCGCTGGCTGGTTCAGCAAAGCTGGCAGGTCAGCCACCCGGACGCAATCGCCTTCGAAACCTTGCAGATGGGTTTCGGCGATGTATTTGCCAGCAGCGACGCGCTAATCTGCAAGCCCGGCTACGGCAGCTTTGTCGAGGCCGCGTGCAGCGGTGTGCCGGTGCTGCATGTCAGCCGGACCGACTGGCCCGAATCACCCGCCCTGATCGCATGGCTGGAACAACATGGTCAGTGCCTTGAAGTTTCAAGGAATGCACTGGAACAGGGAGATTTTGCTGAAGCACAGGAGAAAATCGGGAGCCTGCCACGGCGTGAACCGTTTGTTCCGGAAGGCGCGAATCAGGTGGTGGACTGGATAATGGAGCGGTTGCCAGGATAACCGTCAACCGCAATGCGAGGCGCCAGGTGCAATGACAGCGGCGATAGCCGCCGCCATCATCACCGGGCTGCAGGATGCAATTATTTGCGTGTGAAATCGATCACGATCTGGCCCGGCTCACGGGTGACATACTTGATCTCGATGCCCTCGCCGTAGCGGTCCTGCAGCTGCGCAAGCAGCGGCAACGGGTCGTGATCGTTGCAGAAAAGCATGGTTTCGCCGGGATGCAGCGAGTCAAACGCGCCGAAAATGGCAGCATGGCGGAAACGTTTGGCAACGCCACGGGCATCGAACGGATAACGCATGTCGGGAGAAATGGAATTTGCGCAGTTGTGAATCATCTTGAGTTCCTTGAAAGTATGGATTGATTGAAAAAATAATGCCCGACTATTTTAATATGGTATATAAAAAAAGCAAGCCCGATCTTTAACGGGCAATCACTTGTGCTCGATCAAGAGAAATATCTGCCATGAAGGAATTTTTCTGATTCTGCGGCATTCAGGGCACGGCTCCAGCAGGCGGTAAACGCGGGATAGTGGGGCAGTTCTTTGCTATCGCTGCACTTCCTTACGCCAAGGCAATCGAGATCTATCTCTTTAGCCGGACTTCGCGACATGCGCCGCGTGTTTAACCAGAAACCTGTCCAGTTGATTCGCAAATGACTGGCGGTCGCCTTGGCTGAGCGCAGGCGGACCGCCCGTATCCACACCGCTGCCACGCAACCCATCCATGAAATTGCGCATCGTCAGCCGTTCCTGAATCGTATCCTTGGTATAAAGCTCGCCGCGCGGGTTCAACGCATGACCGCCCCGCGCGATCACCTCGGCGGCCAGCGGTATATCGGCGGTAATCACCAGATCACCCGGTTCAACCAACTCGGCGATCCTGTTGTCTGCCACATCAAAACCCGCCGGCACCTGCATCGCCCGGATAACCTTGGACGGCGGACAATACAGCAGCCTGTTCGCCACCAGCGTCAGATTGATCTGCCGCCGCTCCGCCGCACGAAACAGGATTTCCTTGATGACCTTCGGACAGGCATCGGCGTCTACCCAAATCTGCATATTTTTACTGGTTCTCGTAGGTTGGGTGGAGCGTAGCGATACCCAACAAAATTTTGGATTGCCACAAAAACGATGGGTATCGCTACGCTCCACCCATCCTACCGCGCTGCCGCATGAACGGGAATTTTATATCAAGCATCGTTGCTCCACACTCCGTCGATAATATTGCCGAGTCGCTTACCCGTAAGAGAAAATCAAAATTCCACCTTTCGCAAACACGCTCGCGTAAAATCACCATCGCACTGTCATGCTGCCCGCAGCGAAAACCCATAATTCCTTTTAGCCTGGATAATTTCCCCACCGTGTCTGTCGAAGTCGAACGTTTTTTTTCCGAACAAAGTCCGCTTGCCACCGAGGTGGCATCGTTCCGCCCGCGCGCACAGCAGCGCGACATGGCGCTGGCGGTGGCGGAGGCGATACGCGACAACGCGATCCTGGTGGTGGAAGCGGGCACCGGCACCGGCAAGACTTTCGCCTATCTGGTACCCGCACTGCTCGCGGGCGGCAAGGTCATCATCTCCACCGGCACGAAGAATCTGCAGGACCAGTTATTCCAGAAGGACCTGCCGATGGTGCGCGATGCATTGAAGGCTCCGGTGTCGGTGGCGCTGCTCAAGGGGCGCGCCAACTATGTGTGTCACTATCACCTGGAGCGTGCGCATTCCGACGGTCTGTTCAAGACGCGCGAGGACGTGCGCCATCTCGGCAAGATCAAGCAATACGCCAAGGTGACACAAAGTGGCGACAAGAGCGGACTGGCGGACGTGCCGGAGAATGCGCCAATCTGGATGCATGTGACCTCGACGCGCGACAATTGCCTCGGGCAGGAATGCCCGCAGCACAAGGAATGCTTCGTGCTCAAGGCGCGCGTCGAGGCGATGAAGGCGGACATCGTGGTGGTGAATCATCATCTGTTCTTCGCCGATGTGATGCTGCGCGACGAGGGCGTGGCGGAACTGCTGCCCGCCTGCAACACGGTGATCTTCGACGAGGCACACCAGTTGCCGGAAACCGCCAGCCTGTTCTTCGGCGAAAGCCTGTCCACCACATTACTGCTCGATCTGGCGCGCGATACACGCCTCGAGACGGCAGCGGCCGCGAAGGATTTCGCGCCGCTGCCGAAGGCCTGCGATGAACTGGACAAGGCCGCGCGCGACCTGCGGCTGGTGTTCAACAAGGAAGGCCGCATGCCCGCGCGTGCATCAGAGGACTTCAAGGAATTTGCGCCCGCGCTGCGAACGCTGGGCGAAAAGTTGACGCAACTGGGCAGCTTGCTTGAGAAGCAGGCGGAGCGCAGCGAGGGGCTGGAGAATTGCTGGCAGCGCACACAGGGGCTGGCGCAGCAATTAAGACGGTGGATGGACGAACTGCCCTCACCCCAACCCTCTCCCGCCTGCGGGAGAGGGAGCAATGGTTCCCCTCTCCCGAAGGCGGGAGAGGGGCTAGGGGTGAGGGGGGATGAGCGTGGGGATGGCGGTTTTGTACGCTGGTTGGAAATCTTCCACCACTCCCTGCAGCTCAATACCACGCCGCTGTCCATCGCGGAGATTTTCGAAAAGCAGATCGGTGGTAGTGCGCGTGCCTGGATATTCACGTCCGCAACACTGGCGGTGAAACAGGATTTCTCGCATTACCAGGGCGAAATGGGCCTGCTCAAGGCGAAGACTGCCTGCTGGGACAGCCCGTTCAACTATGGTGAGCAAGGTTTGCTGTATGTGCCGCAGAACCTGCCGGAGCCAAACAGCGAGGGCTATACCGGGGCGGTGGTACAGGCCGCGTTGCCATTGATCGAAGCGAGCAAGGGGCGCGCCTTCCTGCTGTTCACCAGCCTGCGCGCGATGCAGCATGCCCACGAAATTCTGCAGGCGGAGTTCGACCGGCGCGGCTGGCATTATCCGTTGATGCTGCAGGGTGAGGGTTCGCGCAATGAGATGCTGGCGCGCTTTCGCGAACACGGCAACGCGGTGCTGCTCGGCAGTCAGTCATTCTGGGAAGGCGTGGACGTTCGCGGCGAAGCCCTGTCGCTGGTGGTGATAGACAAGCTTCCATTCGCCCCGCCCAATGATCCGGTGTTGGCAGCGCGCATCGACCAGATGAAAAAACAGGGACGCAATGCGTTCATGGAATACCAGTTGCCGCGCGCCATCATCACACTGAAACAAGGCGCGGGTAGATTGATCCGCGACGAGACCGACCGCGGCGTGCTGATGATCTGCGACCCGCGCATCATCACCAAGCATTACGGCCGGCGCATCTGGCAGAGCCTGCCGCCAATGAAGCGCACGCGCGATGAAGCGGTGGCAGTGGAATTTTTCCAGATGTAATTCTGAAGGCCGCGATTCAATCCACGGATAACGCAAAATGCCCCGACCCCGACGCTGCTGGGCACGGTTACTTGAGTGACAGGATGTAGCGTACCAACAGGTTGATTTCGTCGTCGCTGAGCCCCGCATATCTGGGCATGGAAGCCTCGCCCCAGACGCCACCTTTGCTGCCATTCCTGATGACATCAAACAATCGGTCAGGCGCGCCGGCATCCTCGCTGTACTTCATGCCGATCGCTTGCAGCGACGGCCCCAGAACGGGTTTGTCCATGCGATGACAGTTGAAGCAGCCTTTCTTTTTGGCCAACGTCCTGAATGCGGCAGCATCTTCTGCAGCGCCTGCCTGAGAGGCAAACACAAATACTGCGGCAACGATTGCGGTCTCAAACCACCGTACTTTCATGAATCGACTCCTTATTCCAGCTAATTGCAATGGGTATTGATATCCTGCTTCAGCTTGGTGATGCGCTGCTGGCGTTGCTCGTCGCTCAGATAATAACGCTCGCCATTGTCATCGACTTCCATCATACGCATGCCTTCCTGAAGCATGCCCAGATTCCGGCTGAGCGCGCTGCAATTCATCGTTGCGGCTTCTGCTTCTGCCTGTTCCTGTGCGGCCCTGTCGGCGGCCTCCTTCTTTGCCTGCTGGGCTTTCTTCAATTCGGCCTCGCGTTCCGCGATGGTTTTCGGTGCGGCAGGTGCGCTCGACTCGGCCGCATCACCATTATCCGCAGGGGCAGCCGGACCCGGAGCAGAACGCAATACCGTCGCCTCCACGTTGGCGGGAGGCGGCTGGTCTGAATATATCACTTTGCCATCGGCATCCACCCACTTGTTGAGTGCGGCAAAGGAACTGGTGCTCGTCAGTACTATCAGAATCAGCAAAAAAGATTTCATGACTATCATTCCAATGGCTGTGTTCCCCCATTCAAGGATACATTCGGCAATTCGTCAAGCCGGATCTGATGGAAGGTCCGATTTTCGACACCACCCGCAGTACAATCCGGCACACAACATCATGACCACTGTCACACGGGAACAAGCGGATGACCGCGGTCGAAGCGAACCGAAAATTGTTGTGTGACACGCCGTCTGACGATAAAGTACGGCGTCACAAGTTTCAATAATAAATCATTATTCCGGAGGAAAAGCAGTTATGGCATGGACCATCCTGGCAGTGCTGGCGATATTCATTTTTCTTGCGTTCTTCCGCGCCGCCATCACCAGCTGGGTACTTGCGATCATGGTGATTGTGCCGGTTGTGGCGATTCAGTCACGCATGCCGGACACGACCCTGCAGACAGTGTACTCCGTGCTGTTTTTGTTCATCATGCTGTTTGGCGTTTCCGTGTTGAGACGCAACATCATCAGCGGCACCGTCCTTAAACTCTTCCGCAAAATCCTGCCGCAAATTTCCGCCACCGAACAGGAGGCCATCAATGCCGGCACGGTGTGGTGGGACGGCGACCTGTTCAGCGGCCATCCCGACTGGCACAAGCTGCTGGCCTTTCCAAAACCGTCTCTGCGCCCCGCCGAACAGGCATTCCTCGATAATGAAGTTGAGCAACTGTGCGCCATGCTTGACGACTGGGACATCACCCACAATCGTGCCGACCTGCCGCCGGAAGTCTGGCAATTCATCAAGGACAAGGGTTTCTTCGGCATGATTATTCCGAAATGCCACGGCGGACTGGGGTTTTCCGCGCAGGCGCATTCGGCGGTGGTATGCAAGATCGCCTCGCGCAGCACCACGGCGGCGGTGACGGTGATGGTGCCGAATTCCCTCGGGCCCGCCGAGTTGCTGTTGCATTACGGCACCGATGAGCAAAAGGAAAAATATCTGCGGCGATTGGCAACGGGGCAGGATGTACCCTGCTTCGCCCTGACCGGCCCACTTGCCGGTTCGGACGCCGGCGCGATTCCCGATTACGGCGAGGTTTGCTATGGCAAATTCGAGGGGCTGCAAAACGTACTGGGGATTCGCCTGACCTGGGAAAAACGCTATATCACG
This sequence comes from Gallionella sp., assembly GCA_041629915.1. GTDB lineage: Bacteria > Pseudomonadota > Gammaproteobacteria > Burkholderiales > Gallionellaceae > Gallionella. Next base: position 2,026 of record JBFKMJ010000031.1, on the reverse strand, counting down.
CTGGCGCCGGTGGCAACACTGCTCGGTCTGGCATTCAAACTGCACGACCCGGGGCAGATACTGGGTGAAAAAGTTGATCGCGGCGTCACGCTCGCATTGATTCCCACCAGCCTGCAGGGCGTGCAGATCGGCCGGCGCCATTTTCCGCTGAACAGCGCATTCCTGAATGGCACCACGCAGGGCAAGGACGTGTTTATCCCGATGGATTACATCATCGGCGGCATGCCATACGTGGGCCACGGCTGGCGCATGCTGATGGAATGCCTGGCGGCGGGGCGTTCCATCTCGCTGCCCGCCAGCAGTGTCGGCGGCATGAAACTGGTGGCGCGCACCAGCGGCGCCTACAGCCGCGTGCGCAAGCAATTCCATGTTCCGATCGGCAAGTTCGAGGGCATCGAGGAGCCGCTGGCGCGCATCGGGGCGCACACCTACATGATCGACGCGGCACGCCGCTTCACTGCGCTGGCGGTCGATCTGGGCGAAAAGCCGTCCGTGATTTCCGCCATCGTCAAATACCATTCCACCGAGCGCGGGCGCAGCGTCATCAACGATGCGATGGACATCCATGGCGGCAAGGGCATCTGCCTCGGTCCCGACAACTATCTCGGCCGCGCCTATCAGCAGGCACCGATCGGCATCACCGTGGAAGGCGCGAACATCCTGACGCGCAACATGATCATTTTCGGACAGGGTGCGATCCGCTGCCATCCCTACGTGCTGAAGGAAATTGCGGCGGCGCACGAACCGGATCGCAAGCGCGCCCTGCATCAGTTTGACGAAGCCCTGTTTGGGCATATCGGCTTTGCCCTGAGTAATACCGCACGCAGCTTTGTGTTCGGGCTGGCCAACGGGCGCGGCATCCCAACGCCGCCGGGCACCGAAACACGCCGCTACTACCAGCAACTGACGCGCTTTTCCGCCGCATTCGCCCTGAGTGCAGATGTGGCGATGGCCGTATTGGGCGGCTCACTGAAACGGCGCGAAAAAATATCCGCGCGTCTGGGTGATGTGCTGAGCATGCTGTATTTATGTTCGGCAACCCTGAAACGTTTCGAGGACGAAGGCCGCCCCGCCGAAGATTTGCCGCTACTGCACTGGGCAATGCAGGATGCGCTGTACACAATCCAGCAAGCCTTTGATGGCGTGATCCGGAATTTCCCGGGCAGGCTGGCACGCTGGCTGTTGAGCGCACTGATTTTCCCGTTCGGCATGCGCCTGTCCCAGCCCGCCGATCAACTCGACCACCAGATCGCCACGCTGCTGATGCAGCCCGGTGCGGCGCGTGATCGCCTGACTGCCGGAATCTATCTGCCGAAAGTGCATGATAAAACCCGCCATGCCTTTCCCCCCCATCCCAACCTTCCCCCGCAAGCGGGAGAAGGGGCAAACGAATCGCTACGCGAAATTTACGATTACGATGAACAGGATGTGGTCGGTGCGCTGGAGTCGGCGCTTGCCAGCACGCTCGCCTGCGAACCGCTGCAGGCAGCGCTGGAAGAAGCGCACCAGACTGGCAAGCTTGAAGCCCTCGAAGAATTGCTGCAAATTGCCGAGGCACGCGACAAAGGCATCATCAGCGCAGAACAGGCGTTGCAACTGGAGCGCGATTACGCGTTGCGCAGCAAGGTCATCGGAGTGGATGATTTTACCGCGGAAGAGCTGCGCGCCGGATAAAGGGAGGGCCCATGCAGGCACAACAAGACGATGCCATCACGCCGCAACAGGCCGGCACCTTGCATGGACTGTTTCTGGAGCGCGCACGCCGCACGCCGGACCAGGTTGCGTATCGCCATTTCAGTTCCGACATCACGCCCGCAAGCGGACAAGCGTCTTCTGTGGAACCTCGTTTTCGGCAGAATGACTGGCACGACATTACCTGGCGAGAAATGCACAGCGAGGTGGCGCGCTGGCAGGCGGCACTGGGCGAACTTGGGTTGCAGCGCGGCGATCGCGTCGCGGTCATGCTGCGCAACTGCCCGTACTGGATCATGTTCGATCAGGCGGCATTGTCGCTGGGACTGGTCGT